>NZ_JBWKMK010000028.1:0-667 GCF_056431365.1 Acinetobacter seohaensis | reverse complement strand
TCTGTGTTATGGCGTTTTAAAACATCAGACTGCCTATCAAAGAGATTATTTATTGGTCGAATAATCTCAAAACCTGATTGACTACCAAGACGGTATCTCAGGTCGCTGACTTCACGTATATTCAAACAAATTCAGGCTGGGTTTATACTGCATTTATTATTGATGTCTTCTCACGAGCAATTGTTGGATGGAAAGTATCGACACGGATGAATACAGATATGGTGCTCGATGCACTTGAGCAAGCGTTACATGCTCGAGACATGCCAAAGAATGTGATTCACCATAGTGACAGAGGGGTTCAATATCTTTCCATTCGCTATACCAATCGTTTAGAAGCAGCAAATTTACGAGCATCAGTCGGTACGACCGGTGATTCATACGATAATGCTTTGGCTGAAACGGTGAATGGCTTATACAAAACAGAGGTGATTGAATATTTAAAAGCAGATTGGCAAGGTTTAGCAGATGTACAACTTGCGACATTAAATTGGGTAGATTGGTTCAACAAAAAGCGTATACACGGTGCACTGGGTTATGTATCGTAAGCATCCGGCTAACACAGCCTTACCAAGCGATCCTATAAGCCTTAATTTAGTTCCCACCTAAAAACAAGTGGGGACTTAATCCATGAACATGGATATATATTCAGCAACACCTCCTGTTGCTA
>NZ_JBWKMK010000027.1:0-8666 GCF_056431365.1 Acinetobacter seohaensis | reverse complement strand
AATATATATCGTTGGCAGAAGAAATTATTTAGACCAATGATCAAAAACTTCATTGATGACTTTATTCTCGATAAAAATCATCTGCTACCACAGAGAATCTATAAGTAATAGTGCGTAAGTCCTAATACTATTAAGAAAAAATCACGCGCTTAAATACTGTTTAACGACTGTAATTTTTCAGTCAAACATCTTCTCTCTCAATAAAAAAACCGCCTAAAAATTGAGGCGGTTTTTTTATATCTACTTCGCAATCACAAATTTCAGGTTTGCTCCGATACACACTACACAATTTTAGTTGCCAATATCAGATAAAAAATTAGCCGTTCTTAAAGACCAAATTCTTTAAAAATCTGTTCAATTTGTGCCGCAGGATATGCTCCCATAACTTTAAAGCCATTCGAGAAAATAATCGCAGGCGTACCGTTTACACCTAAACGATGCGCTAAAACAATGTTGCGCTCCACAGGGTTGGCACAACTGCTTTGACTTGTAGGCAATTGTGCTTTTGTGATCAGGTTTTCCCAAGCAAGAGCAGGGTTTTTCTCACAATACACCTGTTTAGATGGCGCAACAGATTGCGCTTTTAACGGCAAAATAAAGGTATAGATTGTAATGTTGTCCAGCTTTTTCAGTTCAGCCTCAAGCTGTTTACAATATTGGCAATTTGGGTCAGAAAAGATCGCAATCTGACGTTTTCCCGTACCTCGCACACTTTTGATTGCATCTTGTAACGGTAACTTTTTCCAATCGACACTGTTTTGTTGGATCAATAAATCTTTGGTTAAGTTATGCTGATCCTTTAAACGAATCATTGAACCCGCCAAAATATGTTGTGCATCTTCATTCAAATACACCACTTGACCATCCATAGAGGCACTGTAAATACCTTTCATTTCTGTGGCTTGAATATTGTCTAATTTCAGTTGCGGATGCTGTTGTTTGACATTTTTACTAACCGTTGCAACATCGGCCATGCTCACGGCGCTGCATAATCCCATTAAGGCAGCTAAACTCAATTGTTTAATCATGTGTTTCATCTAAATAAAGTAAATTTAGCCTGATTCTAAGCTGAAAGCTGCACAGAATTCAGTATTTTTAAGCCAGAATTACGCAATTGCTACAACTCGTTTTTGCTATGCAACGCTTTAGGTTTCACGTGGAACATTCAAGCCTGATGGCGGATTAATTTCTACTGAAATATGCACAATTTCTTCATGAATGGCGAGGGCGGTGCGGACTTGATCTGCGTCTAAATCGTGTGCGGTTTCCAATGCCAAAATACAGGAAAATTTACCCTGTCCGACTTTCCAAACATGCAAGTCTGTAATCATCACACTGACTGGTAACTCTACAATCACTTCACGAATTTCATCCACCACAGGATGATCCATTTCTGCATCCAGCAATGTTTTCCCTGTTTCCTGCATCAAACCTATCGCCCAACGCGCCACTAAAATTGAACCAACAATACCTAACAGTGCATCTAGAAAATCCCAGCCCCAATATTTACCCGCAATTAAAGCAATAATCGCAAAAATTGAAGTCACCGCATCTGCCACCACATGCATAAAGGCGGCTTTTTGATTTAGGTCATGGCTATCATGCGTATGCTCATGATGGTGATGGTGATGGTGATGGTGATCATCTTCATGTAATAACCATGCACAAATCAAATTGACCAATAACCCTAAAATTGCAATTGGGATGGCTTGGTTATACTGAATATCGACAGGAAAAAATAAACGCTCGATAGAGTGAATTGCCATAAATGCAGCCACCACCAACAATAAAATGGCGCTGCTATAGCCAGCTAAAATTTCAATTTTCCATGTACCAAAACTAAACCGTGTATCTGCTGCATAATGACGTGCTGCCCGATAGGCAAAATAAGCCAAACCTAGCGCCAGCATGTGTGAACTCATGTGCCAGCCATCTGCCAGCAAAGCCATGGAATGAAAAATCCAGCCACCCAAGATTTCCAAGAACATCATGACAGCCGTCAGCAAAGCCGCATATAATATTTTATTCTGCGCCAGCGGATTGCCTTGATCGAATTGATGTGGATGCATACGATGAGAGTGTTGCTGACGCATAATGGGAAATCATTGTTAAATATACTCTCCTAGAGTATATAAAAATTGAGGTGATGTGGTGGGTCATTTACATACAGATAAGAAAATTTTAAATCGCGTCAAACGTCTACAAGGGCAAATTGGGGCAGTGGAACAAGCACTTCACAATCCTGATCATGGCTGTATTGAAGTTTTACAACAAGTCGCAGCTATTAAAGGTGCGGTCAATGGTTTGATGAATGAGTTAATCGAATCGCATTTGCGTCATCATGTGATTGGTGATCAATGCGCGATTGATGAACATGAACTGGAAGAGTTTATGAAACTGCTAAAACGCTATGCTTAAACACAAATAGGCTTGACCAGATTCAAGGCTTGTCTTTACACTGAGTGATATTTCTCACTATATGAGACTAAACTCAAGAGTTTAGCCATCAATCGAGTTTTTTATGACTCAATCTCAATCTTGGCATCCTTTCGTGATGATCAGCCTCGCCCTGATTATTGGCACCATGGGCACGGCACTTGCAAGCCCGCTGTATCCAATTTATCAGGAATTGTGGCAGCTTTTACCCAGCCATATCACCTTTATTTTTGTGGCGTATATGCTCGGTTGTTTGGCTACCTTGCTCTTTTTAGGGCGTACCAGCAACAGTATCGGCTTCTTAAAAACCTTAGAATTGGGTTTAGTGATCATCACTCTCGGACTGATTCTGTCGATGTTTGCCACCAATGCACTTTGGCTTGCTTTGGGGCGTTTTGTGATTGGGATTGCTTCAGGTCTTATGACCACATCGGCGTTAATTGGCTTAATGTGGAGTATCCCCGAATCACATAAAGCACATGCGCCACAGCTCAGTTCAGTCATTACCGCAGTCGGGTTTGGCTTAGGCCCTTTGCTTGGTGGCGGTGTGGCACAATTTTCAGCAGCACCTTTGTTTAGCCCATATATTCCAGTCATTTTGGGTGCTGTCTTGTGTTTTATTGGATTGTTACGTTTAGCGCCACCTGAATTTACACCACAAGCCTTCTCGATTGCCCCAAAATTAGAACGCCCAGAACCACGCTTTCATGCAGAATTTTATATTACAGGTTTAACCGCATTCTGTGCCTTTGCTGCCTTTAGTTTATTTGCTTCGCTCTCTCCCTCTTTTGTGCAAGTGATTATTCCGTGGCACGGGCCTTTGGTCAGTGGTTTGGCCATCACCTGTATTTTGCTGATTTCAGCGCTGGTGCAGTATTTTTCTAAAGCCATTCCTGCACAAAAATGCCTAAATTATGGGCTGTATTTGCTGTTATTGAGTTTATTGGTACTCGGTTTATGCATGTATTTACATTGGAGTTTTCTATTTTTTGTGAGTGATGTGCTGCTAGGCATAGGACACGGGTTGGCATTGATTGGTGCTTTTGGCTTAATTCATGCCATGACCAATCTACAGAATCGCGCTGCAGTGATGTCGACCTATTTATTTGTGGGCTATTTAGGCACAATTCTGCCAATTATTGCAGTCGGTTATCTGGCCGATCATTTTGGTTTAACCACCGCCGTACTTAGCTTTTGTGCAGCCATCTGCTTACTGTGTGGCTACATCATTATTTGGTATCGCCAATTGCAGAACAAACCTGTTTTAGGATGAAGTTTCATCTAAACGACAAACTAAAATCAGGACAAGGTTTGGATCAGCTGAGTTTATTCAAATATTCAAACTTTGTAGATGACTAGGACTATGTCTTCTGTTTGATCTCAAACTCAGCAGCCATTATTTTTCATTGATGGTTTGATGCTCTAATTCTTTAGTTAGGAAGTAATTTAAAAAGGTTCGAATCACTGCAATGATCGCCAGTTTAATTAGGCTATCTAAATCTGGATCTACTGTGGTGGCTAAAATATCTGCAGCCAACTGAAATTCAAGTGCCGTCGCGAGCCAATCCCCAAAACAATAACGTGCAGTACGCCCCGATTTTAACTGAACCAGCACCAATAAAGTTTTAACCAGACCAATCACCACGCAAATCACAGAAATGGCTTCGAGTGACAATTGCAAAAAATGAACCGAAGAAATGAGTATTTCACGTAAAAAAGCCAGTTCAAACATCCAAATACCTCCATCAGAGATTTCATCTCGTGCATTTAGGATTGAATTGAGCGCCAATTTTTGATTATTTTCTCATCATAGCTTTAAATGCTGCGGTTTAAAAAGACTTACGTGATTATTGATGGGTTTTCATAAAGATAAATTGAAATGTTTAAATATGACATAAGTTAGATCGGGCTTGTGCCGAATGAGAAACTAAACATTAACGAATAGGCTGATTTTTAGTAGCAGATCACCCCAAATAGGATAATAAAAAAGCACTAAGCCACTCAAACTTAATGCTATTTTTGTATCAAATCAGGAAGTAATCGCTAAAAATCATTTCCCAATACAGAATATAACTTAAAGGTTTTTATCCAATAAATACAAATAGATATATAATAAAATATTAAATGGATACTAATTAGATACTTTGCGACACAAAGCAATGCCCATTTTACTCCCTTATACCGTAATTGAACCAATTGTGCTTATACCCATAAAAATAGCCCGTAACGGGAAAACCCGATTACGGAAAACCCGCCACTAATAATAAATATATAGAAGAAAGAATATATTTTAATAGTAATAGATGAATGGTGATTTGAATAAATCATACCTAAGTGAGTAGGGGACTTTCCCCTACATGGGTTCAACTTTTAGAATTCACGATAACCAAGCCCGCCCGCCATGATATGCGCTAGGTTTCGATCTGATACGCCTTGCCCCATGAATGAATCACTTAAAGGACCTTGTGACCCACTCGGCTTCTTACTCGCAATTTTGGCTAATTCAGGCGTAACGGCGGGCACTTTGATTGCTGCTGGGCGTGGTGCATCTGCTTTAAATACTGTTGCTGTTTTTGCGGGTTTCTTTGCCGCTGGGATACTTTTTTCCTGGGCTGGCTTTTTTGCCGCCGCTTTTAATTCTGCATCCTGTGTTCGCGCTAAACCCTGTATTTCTTTTACGTTGTTTTTAACTTTCTGCTCATGGTATCCGCTATTAAATGCAACACGTGTGCCGTTTTTTCCGCGTATTGTTGTCTGCCCACGCGCCCAGCCAACATACTTAGCCATTTCCGCTTCGTATTGTTCAGGGCTAAGATTGGGATTATTTAAAAAGTTTTTCATTGTGCCGCTATAGTCGGATTCCATTTCCTTTTTAATAAATTCCGCTTGCGCATCTAAAGCGGCTTGAGTTTTCGGCATCTTGCCGTTCTTATCCATTAAACCGCGGTCCATCATGTGCTTTTGGAATTTCGCATAGCGCCCTCTATTCCATGACAACACACCGCCGTTTTTAATGCTATTTCCGTTTTTATCCTTAGCTGGGTCTGTATGCGTACCAAACATAACATCGCTATAATCGTTTTCGCGTCCAATCTCCCCGCCAATCGCCAATGCTTGAGATTCTGAAAAACCAGCTTTGCGCAATGCGTTGTACATGGCTAACTGTCGGTCGCTTTTCTTTTTAGAGATTCCACCACTAGCATCTTGGTTAAAACCTAGCTTTTCAGATACATAATCTTTAGCCGAACCGTATGCACCACTAACGGCATCCCATGCTTGGCTTGCGACACCCTGTGTCGCGCGGAATGGAATCATCGCCGTATTTACTGCTGAACCCGCTGCGTTTTTAGCAAAACTAAAAATGTCACTTAGTGTGTCTTTAAAAATTTTGGCAAAGTCCACGCCTTTTAAGCTGTCGGTCCATTCACCGACCTTTTTGCCGAATACGCCACCCAAATAAGCGCCTAATGCGCCGCCTGCCACTGTACCCGCTGGACCTAACAGACTGCCAACAATCGCCCCACCGATACCACCGACAATGTTGCCAATGCCTTTACCTTTACCCGCGTTATCTAACTTGCCCCAGTCTTTCGCAAGCATACCGCCGCCAAATAATGCACCTAACAACGGGATACGTTTTAATAAGGCTTTGCCACCACCCATGAGCAAACGCAATAAACCGCCACGACCTTTGGTTAGACTATCCAGCAAACCGCCTTTAGGCTTGTTACGGCGCACCGCATCAATCAGGCGCTCTAATAACTTGTTACGGCGTACATCATGGCGCTGTTGCTCTTTATTGGCTTTGACCTGTTCAACGGGTAATGCTTCATCCATGCCGCGCTTGCGTATGCGTCCAGCGAATACGCCTGCAGCTTTAACGCTCATGCGTTTAAACACACCGCCCACGGGTGATACTAAGTCTTTTAACTCGCCCAAGGCATCAATAGTCGGGTCTAAACCGCGAGCATCACCTACATTGCCGCCACCGCTGACATCGCTTACAAGGTCCTTGAGTTTTCCAAATACAAAACGGCTTTCACTCGATGAACCCGAACCAATAAAACGCCCGTTGGCATCACGTTCACGCGATTTTTCAGCACGGTATTTAACGCTAGACGTATCCACTGCATCGGCATCGCGCGCCGTTGTTCTACCTGGTGTACTTGTACGCGCATTAACGCCGTTTTCAGCATCAATTGCTCGCTTTGTGCTGCGTACAATATCCTGTGATGCTTCAACCACTTTTCTGACATTAGTATCTATAGCGCGACTTGTCTTTTCTTGCCGATCTGCTTGCGCTTTTATCGCTGGCGCATCGGCATCACGCGCACGGCGGCGTTCTATTTTTTTAAACGAATCGGCGATAATGCTATTGCCGCGCTCATATCCCTTTTTAATATCTAATAGGCTTTTGGTTAAAACGTCTAAAATCTCTTGGGTATTGTCTTTTGTTTGATTAATACCGCTAGAAATTTCCTTTAAACGGCGCTCACCGATAATAAAGCCGTCACTGTCTGCACGTAATGCCATGTGTATTACCCAATACTTTATGATGGGCTTATCTTTATTGGTTGGTGGTTGGGGCTTTTTAAATTATTCCTTAAAAAAAGTGCTCCAATGCTTCAAAAAATGATAGTGAATTTAAAGAAGTATCTTTATCGGCAGTTTTCCAGTGTAAATATTGGAATTGATAGGCTATAAGGCGTTATACTTCTTTTTATTTTGAAAATAATAGGCTTTTGTTTGAAAGCTATTGATTTATATAGGATTTATTTTATAATGAAGTCAGAAGTCAGAAGTCAGAAGTCAGAAGTCAGAAGTCAGAAGTCAGAAGTCAGAAGTCAGAAGTCAGAAGTCAGAAGTCAGAAGTCAGAAGTCAGAAGTCAGAAGTCAGAAGTCAGAAGTCAGAAGTCAGAAGTCAGAAGTCAGAAGTCAGCGAGATAAAGTCTTATCTCAGTAATCAATTACTCAAAAAAAACTATAACAATAAAACGTGTGCGGCTGAGAAGATTATTGGTCAATATTTTATTCATGCACCATTTTGCAATACTACGATTGACTTTCAAACAGTATCCCAAAATAATAATACAAATTATGCATCTGCAGATATTTCTGAAAATCAAATTCGTGAGAGTATTCCAGATATTCTTGATATTCTGTTGATTGATCGAACAACTTCTACCTCAAAAACTAAAAAAAATATTATTTGGGCAAATGAAAATTATATTAAATATGGTGAATATGATTATGCTGCAACCTCTCAGATAAAACCTGAATTAATCACAGGGGAAATGGGGGAGATTATTAAGCCTCGTGCTTTAAAATCACAAGAATTAAAAAAAGAGCGAACGAAGTCTAAAGCCGAAGTTTTTACTCCAACGTGGATTGTTAAAAAACAAAATGATGTAATTGAACAGAATTATTTAAATGACAATTTAGAAACATATATAAAACGAAAATGGTTAGAGCTTACTTGTGGTGAAGCTCCCTATATGGCAACACGCTATGACATGGAAACTGGTGAAATTATACCGTTTATAGAACGTGTTGGTTTTGTAGATAGAAAACTGCAGCGTATTAATAATGAGGTCGATGATAAGGCTGAATGGCATCGTTTAGTCGAAGAGGCATATAAAGCAAGCTATGGTTTCGAGTGGAATGGTGACTCATTACTTTTGGCTCGTGAAAACCTGTTATACACCTATCAAGACTATTATATATATAAGTGGAAAGAAAAACCGACACATGGGTTATTAAAAGAAATAGCAGAGANCATCTTTTTACTTCTATGAATCGAGGCATTATCAACAATAAGAACCAATGGAAGGTTATAAGTCTGTTTTACTTGTTGAGCTATTCCAGTTAAATAGGCATAAAACCAAGTGCTTGTAACTGACTCTTGTAAACAACTTGTCACCAGTTTCCCCGTTGAAAGCAAACACCCCATGACATTAACTCGTTTTAATCTTATTGCATCAACCGCATGAACATCACCTATCTTTGTCCATGCATAGCGGTTATCAGGTGTAGATGAAAACCCTGTTTCATCAACATAACCTAATATAATTTCACCACGTGCCGCTTGCTCTCGTAATTTTTTAATCTGCTGTGTTGCTTGTTCAAATGCAATCGGATCTCTTTTTTTTCAAGCTATGACGGGTACGCTTGAAGACCATACCTGAATCACGTAAAAACTTACGAATGGTTTCAACAGACACGGACACTTC
>NZ_JBWKMK010000026.1:0-1040 GCF_056431365.1 Acinetobacter seohaensis | reverse complement strand
CAGCCTTTCAAGAACTCTTCAGCATGCTGGCCTGAACGACTATCCTGAAAGTCATAGATCACCGCCTGAACTGGATTGTACTGTGTGGTGGCATAGGCCCAGACATAACCTTTCTTCGGTTTTTTATCATTCTCACCCATCCGCATGATGGTGACCGGTGTTTCATCTGCATGCAGCACCTGCTGTTGTAGTACCACCTCTTTTAAGGCATTGGCCAGAGGTTCCAGTTCTACACCGCAGCGACCTATCCAGTCAGATAACGTTGATCTAGAAANCCACGCACATGCTGTTCCTTATAGAACTGTGCCGGTCTGAAATGCAGTTTTTCACTGACATCTTCGCCGATACGACGGAGTTGGCAGCCACAAGCACATTGGGTTGATGCAGGTTCATGCTCAATACGGATGGTGTGTAGATGATCTGGCAGTGGTCGACGTTTAGGTTTGTTGACTGTTGCTTTGTGTGTCACTGCATCGGTTTTATCTGCATTTAGCCGTTCCAGTTCTAGATCAACGGCTGCGATATCTTCTTCGACCGCTTCATCCCACAGGTGGATTTGTTTTGCAGTGAGATGTTCGTTTTTACTGCCGAATTTATGCTGTTTAAACAGCGCCAGTTCATGCTCGTATTTTTGATTGAGAATAGAAAGATGCTGAACTTTAGAATCTAATTGCTGATTGGTGACTTCAAGATGTTGAACTTTGGCATCTAATTGTTGATTTGATACTTCCAGATGTTGAACTTGAGCATCTAATTGTTGTTTATCTTCTGCGAGTTGTTGATGCTGCATCGCCAACTGCAGAGTGAATTCCAGCAGTTGTTCATGGGTCAGTTGGCTTAAATCTGGCAGCGTATTCATGACCGCAGTATGCCTGAGGTCATGAGAAGAATGAAGTAGAACGTTTGGAGGATGGCAGAATAGCCGAGCTTGGTTTAGAGCATCGTGACCACCTGCTGTCGTCCAATGCGCTGCCAAGGCAAACCCTGGATTAATGCCTGTAACTGTTCCGGGTTGAGAGCTACGCTTTCACCCTGGTGAA
>NZ_JBWKMK010000025.1:0-18726 GCF_056431365.1 Acinetobacter seohaensis | reverse complement strand
TTGTTCCATTTTAGAGATTTGTTTAAGATAAGATATAACTCATTGAGATGTGTCATAGTATTCGTCGTTAGAAAACAATTATTGTGACATTATTTCAATGAGTTATCTATTTTTGTCGTGTACAGAGCAAATATTATTTTTCTCTTTCTACATGTATACCATATCGGATATAGCTTCCATACTAATAAACTTCAAAAATAATGATTAATTTTTATGTAGCAAGTTGCTACAATTTTATTGTTCATTCGTTTTAACAATTAAAAAAATGGAAACTTTGCAATCGACCACGAGTCATTCCAGTAAATTTCCTTATTCTGAAGAAGCTTTATTAAAGGATCTAACCCCTGAGAATGCCCATGCTGATGAATTAGCTAAAATTAGTGATGACGAATTTATTATTGACTGACTTTCTTATCTTTAATCAAATTTGTCTAAAAAAGAAGTGTAGCAATTTGCTACACTTCTTTTTTAGACTTTAACAATATATTTTTTAATAAATTCTCAAGCTCTTGCAAACTTTCATCATCAAATTCATTCATTTTTAAAGAAACTTTTAAAGTACTGTGATCAAATTTAATATTTCCAGCAACTTTGCCATCATATTCAATTTTCCGAACTACTGTACTAAGAATCGGTTCCTTTTTATCAGCTGATTTCAGAAATCTTTCAGCAAGACCAGCTAACTTTGTTTGTTCAACTTCTTTAGCTAAAAATTTTGCCCAAGCTTTTAATAATGCTTTTTTGGCATTTTCATAATGATCTTCATGCTCAGAAAGAAACTTTTTAATAGCTGTAGCAGCTGTTCGTGCTAAAAGATCAGGTTTTTGTTCAATATCTTTAATCAGCTCATCAGGCAGTTTTTCGTAGGATAAATATTTATACATATCCTCGCGGTTCATGCCTAAAGACTTAGCTAACTGCTGTTTATTCTTTTTAAGCTTTTCATCTAAAGAAATCAAACCGATGTAAATTTCATAATCAGTTAAGTCTTCTCTTTTTAAGTTTTCAGCCAAAGTAAGAAGAGCAACTTCTTCATCCGATGCATCTACAACAATTACTTCAATTGTATTTTTATTGAGTACTTGATGTGCCTTTAAGCGTCTTTCACCAGCAATCAGCTCATATTTATCAGCAACTCTGCGAACTACAATGGGTTGTAGCAATCCGATCTCTTCGATAGAAGCTGCTAAATCTTCAATATCTTGTTGATTAAATATTTTTCGCGGCTGATTTGGACTAGGTTGAATATCTGAAATTTGTACATTGCGACGCAATTCTTTTGCTTCTTTCACATGCTCTTTTTGAGCAACTTTATGCTTTTGAGTATTTTGCTGAAGACGTTGAGCCAAGAGTTCTTTTGTAGTTGCCATAGTATTCTCAGAATTTTTATTCAACACGACCAATAATTTCTTTTGCTAAATCTTGGAAAGCTTTCCGGACTTTTGAACTTTTATCTAAGCTTAACAATGGTTGTTGCAAAATTGCTGCCTGATTCACCTTAGTACTCATTGGAATTGTCGTCTTTAACAATTCACCCACTTGTTCTTTAGCTTCATCACGAATAAGTTTGCAAACATTTTGCCGTTCATCATGTTTGATTAAAAGAGCCCCTAACAATTCTAGTTGAGGATTGACTCGTCTAATCTTACTCAAATGATTGATTAAGTCTGTTACACCATAAAGTCCATATTGAGATCCAGACTCGATTGGAATAATGACATGAGTTGAGGCTGCTAATGCATTACTTGTTAAGAGTTTTAGACTTGGCGGGCAGTCAATCAAAATATAATCATATAGGCCTTTTAATATTTCTAACTTACTTGATAGTTCTTCTGAAGGTCTTGGAGCATCATCTTTAAGTTGATCTTCTGTCTTACCTAAATTAAGAGAACCATAAATTAGAGATACATTTTTTAAGTTGGTTTCTTCTTTAAGAGCACTAGAAAGTAATTCAACATCTCCGACCAATAATTCTGCGGATGTTGTTTCGACTTCACTAGGATGTTCTGAACCAATATGTAAACTTGCATTAGCTTGTGGGTCCAAATCTATGACTAAAACTTTTTTGCCTAAATCAGCTAATTCTGAAGCTAAATGTACAACGGTTGTGGTTTTACCACATCCACCTTTATGATTGGCTACAGCAATAATTTTAGTCGATTTATTTGTCATAACAGACCCCATTAGAATTATTCTAATATAGTTAAATTTGTAGCAACTTGCTACACTTTATTAAGTAGATATTAAATTACTAATCACTATTTGATAAAAGATAAACAATTCAAAATCTAAATAAAACATAGCTAGCTAATTTAAAATTAGTATTAATTAATATAATTAAGTAATTATAATTAAGAGCCATTTTTTTATTTTATAAACAATATCTTATGAATTTAAAAGTGGAAGACTTGTCACCAAAAAGTGGAAGATTTGTCACTAAAAGGTGGAAGACTTGTCACTAAAAGGTGGAAGACTTGTCACTAAAAAGTGGAAGGTCTGTCATCTAAAAGTGGAAGGTTTGTCACTATGGTGGAAGGTTTGTCACCACATTTTTAAAAATAGCATTTTTAATAAATAAAATTTTTAAAAATCAAACATTTAAATTGTTGATAAGTGTTGTTTTTTAATTTAAAGGTGGAAGACTTGTCACGATGGATTTTTATTTTGTGGATAAGTCTACTTTTTAATATTTATAGGTTGAAAAATAATCAATATTGACCAAGAAAAAGGCAATTTTTGTACTTGATTTCATTTAAAGGTGGAAAACTTGTCACTGAAAAGTTGAAAATTTTTTGATTTTTTCATTTATAAAGGTATTTTTTGCCTCCTTAACACTGTACGGAATACCTTTTAAACAGGGTTTTCCGGGGAAAAGTGGAAAGTTTGTCACTATAAAGTGGAAAAAAATAATTATATTACACTTTATGGTCGAGAATTATTCTAAATATAGATGAGAGGATGACGTATCTTCCACTTTTAGGCATGAATAGTAGTAAATTTAGGCGGTGTATCTAATAAATTAATTTCTTAAAAGGTGAGGAAGTTGAATGGTATTCCACTTTTATGTATAAATAGGGAAAACAACTTTTAATTTTCCACTTATGACAGACACTGACCACACAGAAGAACAAGAATATCTACCCTATTGCATTGGCAATATCCGACAGAATGGGGTAGTGAGTACCAGTAATCGTTTAATTCGACCTATTGAACTTTCTACCAATGAATATAAGGCTCTGCTATATGCAATGGCTGTGGCTAATTATGGTGAAAAAAACAATCAGGATCGTGAAATTACCGAGCAGACTTATATTTACTTACATAAAGACGATCTTGGTGAATTGTTAGGTCTCAACAAGAAAAACTCTATTAATGTGGCGATTGACCGGATTTATAAGGAACTCTCATCACGTGTCGCTCACTTTGTAATTGAGGAGCCGGCTGATGATCCTAAGAGGAAGGTGAAAAAAGTACATTCGGTAGTGCCGATTATTCGCGAATTACGCTGGGAAGATGATTTAAAAAATGCTTTACAGATTCGTTTCACCAGTGAGGTTTTGCCTTATTTTACCCGTCTCGCAAATGGCAATTTTACTACTTACCAATTAAAGGATCTGTTTGCCTTGGATTCTGTTACGAGTATGAGTTTATATTCGTACATTGTGAAACAAGAGTTTAAATACGCCAATCAAGACACTTATGAAGTAGAATTGTCACTAGAAGGTTTGAAGGCGCTGATAGATATTGGTGAAACAAAATATGATCGCTGGGTTGATTTTAGGCGTTATATTCTCGATAAAATTGTAGCGGAAATTAATAGCAAAACGAGTCTGAAATTAGAGTATGACACCATTAAAAAAGGGCGGCCAATCGTTGGTGTTCGATTCAAAATATTGAATGACAAAAAAGAAAATGCTATTTCACAATCAAATGAAAAAACTAAAATTTATCTGGATGTAGATTTTAATGACAATAATTTGGTTAAAGAACTAGGGGCGAAGTTTGATATGACAGTGCGGTCTTGGTATATCTATGCTAATGATCCAAATAGTCAGAAATTGAAGAAGTGGTTCAAACCAGAAGGTTGTTTAACGGATTCTCAGGCTAATGTCATAGTAAACGATAATTTATTTCAAATGGAGTTCGCTAAGCCTGGCTTGTCTATGGCAGAGTTTAAAAAAGAAATGAAACATAAGCTGAAGAATGATCGTGATTTCGTTCAGGCTAATCGTACTCGTTTAAATGAAATTTTCGGGAAAGAAATTATTTAGAAACTGTAGCAACTTGCTACGTCTAGTGTGACTGATACAAATGCTTTCCCTGCCTTTACTGACTTCACTACTTTAAAACATTGAATTTACGCAACGATGTCAGCCTGATTTACAATCTCTCCAAGTTTCATCATTTCACGGATGTGAGCATCCACATATCTAACAAACTGCTTTCTTTTCATGGTTTCAAGATTTTGTTTTGGAATGATTTTTTCTGCACTCTTATTGATTTTGGCAACCCAGTTGGGTTCTTGTACTTCCCTGACCCACCGTATGTCATCTGGGCGTGACCATTGATACTTGGTGTTGAAGTAATCTCGCAGAGGGTCGAAGTGGTCTTGATGACCAGGTGGTGCAATGTTCATTGCTTTCCCACTTGCCAGGTCGATACGTGGAATCAAAACGTGGATATGCTTTGAGCCATTATCGTCAGTGTGCAGTACAGCAAACAGGTGGTACTGTGATGGATCTAACCCTGCAAACGAATGTTTCTCAAACTCTGTTAAAACTTCGTGGATTTGCTCTTGAGTCGGGGCATCATCAGGTGACCATGCAATCACGACCGATGTGTACTTCCACAAGTAGGGGGTGGCATTGCAAATGGCGTTGAATGTGGTCGCATCGCCTCGTAAAACTTCGATTCCTGCTCGTACATGTCCTTTGTGATCCAAGTCATCCAGTAGATAAGCTGAAGCGTGTGCAGCCGATCCCTTACCGTGCTCTAAAAACTTAATATGCACTTTCATCGATCTCCATTGACTGAAGTGAGTCCAGTTTTTTTTCAATGCGTTCAGGTGGCTGTCGGTTGAGATTAGGTAAAGTGGGGGACAGATTTTCTAGTTCTGTCTGCATGGCTTTTAAAACTTGGAAGCAACCAAAAATATTCAACTTGCGTTGCTCTTGGGTGTCGGCATTTTTAATGATGTTCAATGCCCTGGCCATTTGATTCAAGTTGTTACCAATTTTGGAAAGCTCAAGCAGAAGTAGTGGGTCGGTATGCTGATACCGATTGATAACCTGTAAAACCGTTTTTGTTTTGATTCTTGGTGGTTCTTCTTGGTCGTGTAGTCGTTTAACCGTGATCACATCTTTCATTATCTCCTGCTGAATGAGTGAATGAATAAAGTCCGTAAAGGTCATGCTTTCTTTTTTTAGATAGGCTTCCAACTGCTCTAATTGCAGTTCGGTTAATCTGAAAATCTTATTTTTTGTTCGCATCCCATTCCCCTATGAAAGGCTTTTGCTTTTAGCTCAACGAAGTTGAGCTGCCCATCTGTGATGGGCTAAGGGTGGTCTTAGGAGGGGCTCCCTCCTAACAAGCCCTGTATATAAAATTTGAAGAATTTGTATATACAGGTAGGCTTGCTTTTTGCATTCCGATCCCCTTAATACCTTCAATAGTAAATCGGAAGATGGTCGAAATTTTTTTTAGTTCATGAAAATGGTTTATGTTTTGTGTGTGTTTGTCTCAATAAATAATTTTTTATAAAGTGAATCTAAGACTTTCATTTTTCTGTTTTTTATGGTTTGAATTTTTCCTCTTTTGTAGCGGTTACTTTGATTTCAAATGCTACAAAAGAGGAAAGACGATTCATTAATTAATAGTCAAAGCTGAAGAAATTTTCAGGGAAACAAGAACGGAAAGCTTTTTGAATATCGCTGTACTCACACTCAGGATGCTTCTCTAAATAACGTCTAGTCCAAATCAGTGTGGCTTCATAATCGTTAAAGCACTGATCGAGTTGTAAAAAAATCCACAGTTCATGGGCTTTTTGAATGAAAAAGTCATTAATAATCATGAGAGCAATTTTCTTTTCAGTGTTTGAATCCGGGTATGAGTACATAGTATGTTTCTCCTATAGAGATGATAAATAGATTAGTTGATAAGCTATTTATAACACATAAAAATATGTGCTCGCCACATAATATTATGTGTTTTTATGTAAATATAACCCTATGCTATAATCTCAAAACACCATTTCTATAAATTTAATTAAATGCCATATACTGAATTTCAACGTCTTATCGGTAAAGCAGGGCTTTCAATTAAGGAATTTGCTGCCTTATTGGATATGAAACCTAATTCGATTACGAATTACAGTAAACAAGGTGTGGTTCCTACACATATTGCTGTAATCGTTGCGTTGATTTCTACGATGAAAGATGAGGGATTAGATTTCTATCCAATTTTTGAAAAAGTTAAGTCGTATTCAAAAGACTAAGACTTTAGTTTTTTTGATTGTTTTAAGCTGTTAGTGATGACGTAAAAAATGCCTGAAGTTCAGGCATTTTTTGTTTCAGGGACTTATGCCTCGATAGAACTTTTCAATAAAGTATCGAGTTTTGAGAACCAGGGGGCTTTGTTGCACAAGCCTATCTGTAAAGGCTTTTTCAGCGATATAATTTTCAAACGAAGAAGCCTACACAAAATCTACCGCTCAATTAATTGGCCCGCATATAACCGAGACTCATTCATCGCGGAAATATAGCCATTTGGTTTGATCCTGCTACGCAATGGTATGCTCCATCAAAAGGTGTTAGCGGCAGTGTAAAATTGACCCCCTTGTAGTTGTAATTTAGTGGTGACAACTAAGCTGCCGTTGCTAATTCTTCAGCCAATTGCTCTGCCTGTTCAAGTACAGTCTCTGTCGCCAGTAAAGCCATATCAGGTGGGTAGCCATACTTCTTGAGTAAGCGCTTCACAATGACTCTCAGCTTCGCCCTGGCAGCTTCTTTGATGGTCCAATCCAAAGTTACATTCTTACGAATAGACTCAGTCAGAACAACAGCAAGTTCGCGCAGGATCTCCTTCTGCATTAACTCTCTAGCACTGTCATTGTCTGCAACTGCTGAATAGAACGCATATTCATATTCAGTCAGGTTGAGTTCCTCTGCCATTTTGTCTGATTCTTGGATTGCCTTAGCTAACTTGATGAGTTCATCAATCACTTCGGCTGCAGTCAGTACCTTGTTCTGATAACCCTTGATCGCAGAGCTCAGCATCTCCATGAGCTTTTTACCTTGGGTGACACTACGCTGCTCTCGCATCTTGATCTCATCGCCTAAGAGCTTCTTGAGGGTCTCTAGTGCAATGTTCTTGTGCTTATAGCCTTTCATCTCCTGCATGAACTCATCAGAGAGAATTGAGATGTCTGGCTTCTGGATTCCTGCTGCATCAAAGATGTCCACCACCTGTTCAGTAACGAGAGCCTGGTCAATGGTTTGTTTGACCTTGGCTTCTAATTCAGCATTACTCATGCCTGAGACGTTGCCTGAGCCATCACTGAACTTCGCAAGTCGCGCTTTCACTGCTTGGAAGAAGGCAACCACTGGTGCTGCTTCCATCGCATGAGGATGAGGTACTGCTAAAGCAAATGCCTGTGACATCGCTGCAACTGCTGTCAGGAAGCGAGCCTTACCTTCTCCTTGGTCTACACCTAAGATGTGTTCTTCTGCTTCAAGGATAATGTTGAGCTTACGAGAAGTATTGGCTGTGAAGTATTCTTGGTAATTGAAGCCATGCATGATGCCATCAATCACTTCGAGCTTCTCTTGTAGAATGGTTGCAGCTTCGTCTTGAACTAATGCAGGGTCACCCTTACCACCTGCTTCAGAGTAGAATGACAGAGCTTCTTTAAGATCAGATGCAATACCGAGGTAATCTACGACCAGACCACCAATCTTGTCTTTGTAGACACGGTTCACTCGTGCAATCGCTTGCATGAGGTTATGGCCTTTCATTGGTTTGTCGATGTAGAGCGTGTGCATACTCGGAGCATCGAAACCAGTCAGCCACATATCACGAACAATCACAAGCTTCAGCTTGTCATCATTGTCCTTCATACGATTAGCGAGGATTTGGCGTTGTTGCTTGGTCGTATGGTGTTTAGCAATCTCCTTACCATCAGAAGCAGATGAGGTCATCACCACCTTGATTACACCATCGTGCAAGTCATCACTATGCCATTCTGGTTTGATCGCTACAATCTCGTTGTAGAGATCTACAGCAATCCTACGAGACATGCTGACAATCATGCCTTTACCTTGGTTTGCATTGGCTTTTAGACGCTGCTCAAAGTGTTCTACGATGTCTTTGGCAATCGCTTTGACACGTTCTTTACTACCAATGAGTCCTTCGACTCTTGCCCACTTTGCCCGTTCTTTTTGTGTCTGGTTTAGATCGTCTTCGGTGAACTGGTCATCAAAGTCTTCTATCAACTCTTTGCCTTCCTCACTGATGGCAATCTTGGCGAGTCGGCTTTCATAGAAGATACGAACAGTGGCGCCATCCTCTACCGCCTGAGAGATGTCATAGATGTCGACATAGTTACCAAAGACTGAAGGCGTGTTGACGTCAGTCTTCTCAATTGGTGTTCCTGTGAAGCCAAGGTAAGTGGCATTCGGTAAAGCATCACGCATGTACTTGGCAAAACCATAGACAGTCCGCTTACCGACAACCTTGCCATTCTCGTCTTTGACATCGACCTCTTTTGCATTGAAGCCATACTGAGAACGATGTGCTTCGTCTGCTATTACGACAATATTGGTTCGGTCTGAGAGTTGCTCATAGACACTGCCACCATCATCAGGTTGGAACTTCTGGATAGTGGTGAAGATCACCCCACCTGAACCCACCTTAAGCAGCTCTTTGAGCTCATCTCGATTTTCTGCTTGCTTCGGTGTTTGTCTGAGTAGTTGGCTTGATGCTGCAAAGGTTGCAAAGAGCTGATCATCCAAATCATTACGGTCTGTAATCACAACAACAGTTGGATTATCCAAAGCTAAGACAATCTTACCTGTATAGAAAACCATGGAAAGCGACTTGCCTGAGCCTTGTGTATGCCAAACAACACCTGCCTTCTTGTCACCTACAGCTTGTTGTTGCACAAGTTCGAGCTTACTTCTGCCTTGATGCTGCATTGCGACTTCTGCAGACTTCGAGTCCGAGTTCACTGCAGACGCACGAATAGTAGAGAGGACTGCTGCATTCACTGCATAGTACTGATGATATGCAGCCATCTTTTTGATGGTTTTAATGGTGATCAAGCCATTGGCATCTTCTTGTTTATTGGATTCAAACACAATGAAGTGCCTGATCATGTCCAGTAAGGTGACTGGATTGAGCAAACCATGAATTAAGACTTCTAGCTGTGCCTGCGTATTCTTTGCTTTGGTTTGACCATTAGAAGTCTTCCACGCCATGTAACGACTCAGGTCTGCTGATACAGTCCCTGCTTTCGCCTCTAAACCATCAGAGATGACGTTAAAGGCATTGTAGGTGAACAGACTAGGGATTTGGCTTTGATAAGTCTGGATCTGCTTATATGCGCCATCTACAGTAGCATTTTCATCAGTAGCGTTCTTGAGTTCAATGACTACCAACGGTAAGCCATTCACATACAGGATCAGGTCTGGTCGTCTTGTCCAACGATCTTCTTTGATGGTGACTTGGTTGATGACCTGGAACTCGTTATTGGTTGGGTTGTTGAAGTCGATCAGCCAGGCATATTCACCTTGGGTATTACCATCCTTGCTCACTTCAATGTTGATGCCTTCAGTGAGTAAGCGATGGAATGCCTGGTTGTTGCTGAGCATATCCGGAGAGTACAGATTGGTGACTTGCTTCAATGCTTCAAGGCACTTGTCTTCATTCAAATGAGGATTGAGACGCTGCAATGCTTCAAGCACCTTGGTTTCCAAGATGACCTGCTTATAGCTTCGCAGAGGATTGCTTCCCTTGGATTCAATCTCAGGTCCATACACATAGGTATAGCCCATTCCCTCCAGTTGCTCTATCGCCATCAGCTCGATGTCTGATTCAGTCATCTTTGGCACGCATTGTCCCCCAATTAAAATCTATTAAACCTTTTAAATCATGGTCTTAATTTGTTGTGCTTACTTCAAGATTTTCTTCTGGTGAATTATCAAATTCATTCTTAGCTAAAGTGTCATAGTGTAGTTTAGTCAATTGTGACGTTAAGTAGTCATCCATTAGAATTTTAACGAATAGCTCTTTAGATACATTTGTATCCAATAAAATTTTGTCACCATTAGCATTAGTTTTTATTCTTCCTTTAATTTTGGGATAATTTTGGCAGAAATTAATGATGTCAGAATTTGGGATCGCAAGTCTAAGAACAGGGGATGCTTTATGGATTTTTACTAATTTTCTTGCAAATGTGACGTCTTCAATCAATTCTATTAGAGTTTCAGGATTTTCTAATAACGAGAGTTCTTCTATAACAACACAACTTTTTGTAGCTTCATTTTTTATTATCGTGTGAAAACCAAACCATTTTTCAAGAGTTTTTAGTTCGATTACAAAAAAGCCTGACTTTGTTTTCATAAATTGAAAATTCGGGCTAATTCTTAGCAGATCTGTATCAAGCTTTGTGAAACGATGATCTGCTTTAATAGCTCCTAATATGAAAGACTTTTGTCTAAATACATTAACAGGGGCTATAGTTTTATAAAGAACAATTTGTTCTGTCTCATTCCCTATTTCAACGATCAAAGCATCAATATTCTCTATTTTATCTTCACTTATGTTAAATATCGTTTTCTCTTTTGAAGGATCTGACACTTCATATACACAATTGAAATCTTCTGGAAGCTCTAGATCATACTCATAAATTACATTTCCTCGTTCATCAGCAGATGATAGAGAAATAAGATGTTTATCTTTATCAGATAGAATGTCGTCATAAATCTGTTTAATAAAAAGAGTCTTTATACCTCCTAAGGCTTCATTTTCAATATCTAGTTTCTTTAATTGACCATCTTTTAATAGAGCATAAACAAGAGCTGTTACCCCCTCTGCTTCAGAAATACTTCTTAAATCTTTTTTAAGATCTTCTATAGTTATTGCCATTATACAGTCCCCTCAACATAGTAAATTCGGTCATCCAATTTGATATAACTAACTCTCATCCCCTTTGAAAGATTTTCTTTTGCAATTAATATGATTTCATTTTTTGTTTCATTATTACGAAAATTTCCATTAGCTTTATAAATTTTGAACCCTAATAATGCTAAAGATGGGTTTGCATAAAAAAGGTCTGTTCTGACATAAATAGCACCCATAACTATGATTAGCCCAAAGAAAATATATGGTGATTGGCTTTTATCAAAATCAATACTTATTAAGGGAATGATATATGTTGCTAGAAAGGTTAAATGCTCATAGTTTATAGGTTCTACATGTATCAAATTGAAAGGTAAATCATGGCTACCTTTCACTTTAAAATCAAAAACAAAGAAACCAACAATACCTAATATCAGCAGTATCAAGCAAAGAAAGGGCACAATATTGTTTAAAGCAAGCTGTACAATTCCAATAAATTCACAGTTATCGAAACATATCTCTACTTTCAAGGTAATAAAAAATACGAATATGAAAAGTAACCATAAAGAGAGTAGATACAGCCAAATTTTTAACCCCATTTTACTGTCACCTCACCATTCATGAGTTTAGGAAGTAAGGTGTCTCGTAGTTTTTCGAGCGTCTGGATTTGCTCGACGTTATTCAATTTCTTTTCGAAGATTGGAGCTATCTCTGATTCAAATTTCGCAACTATATCCATTGATGGGAGTTTAATTCCTACGTCTTCAAATGTTCTAGTTGTAATCGTATCAAAGACACTTCCATAAGCAGCAGCTAACAATTCGTCCACTATGTAAGCCAATAGTAGATAGACGAAGTAATAGTACTGATGACCTTTAGGGAGTATTCCATAGTTAGACTGACTAAAAGTCATTGGTCTAGATAACATGGCATATTTACCAACAGTACCACGGGCACTGATTACAGATGCAAGCTTAGGTAAAAGCTTTGTCGAGCTTTTATCTAAACCTAGTGCTGTGATAGATTTCTCTGCACTGACGAGGAATCCTTGGTGAGCATTAGCAATGTCACCGCCTGAAAGCCAAGGAATGTCCCCATCCCAATAAGTTGCTTCTGATGTCTTAGGTGTTCCACCACCAACTAATGAGAATACATCTAAAACCTTGGTCTCCTCCCAATCCTCTTTCGCTTCTTCAATAAACCACTGACGAAACAATGTTTCAGCCATAGCTTCCAAGGTCTTGTTCTGACGGTGCAGTAAGTCAATCTTGTCATCTAATGATGAAAGGACTGAGGCTATGGCTTTTTGTTCCAGGGGCGATGAAGGAACTACAACTTCAATTGAGTTTAGTAGAGTTTGTGTCAACAAAGGGTGACTAGAGCCCTGAGCAAATTGATTAAGGTCTAAATTCTTAAGGAAGTAATACAAAAACTTTGCATCATTTCGATTTAGAGCTTTAGCTGACAGTGCATTATCAGAAACCCAAATCTGCTTGTCTTCATAGTAAGTTGCACCACAGTAGGCCCCTACTCGCCCAATTACAATCGTTTCATCTTGGTAGTTTGAAGAGTTTGTATAGTCAAGAATGCCGTTACCACCGTAGACAGGAATTGTTCCATATTCCTTTGGACGACTCTTTCCATTACCAAACTTGAGTACATCACTCAAAGTACAAGCCTGCCACTCACTCATAGAGCCACCTTCGCTAAGTTCTCAGCAATGGCTTGATTGAGCTTCGCTTCCTCAGCAAGCTGTGCCTCAAACTCTGCCTTAAGGCTAGTAAAGCGTTCCTTAAAGTCAAACTCATCTTCGTCATCAGCTAAACCAACATAACGCCCTGGTGTGAGTACATAATCAAGCTCAGCCACTTTCTCAAGCGATACAGATGCACAGAAGCCTGCAACATCCTCATACTCACCATCTTGGTTTCTCCAATTATGGTAAGTGTCAGTAATCAGCTTAATGTCTTCATCAGACAACACCTTGGTTCTGCGGTTAATCAGATGACCTAAGTTACGAGCATCAATGAACAGAATCTCATTGCTGCGGTCTTTGTACTTGGTTGAACCGACACGGTCACGACGCATAAACCATAACGCAGCAGGAATCTGGGTATTCAGGAATAGCTTTGCAGGAAGGTTCACAATACAGTCAATGACATTGGCTTCTGAAACCAAGGCTTTACGAATCTCACCTTCACCACTGGTTTTAGAAGTAAGCGCACCTTTAGCAAGTACAACTCCTGCCTGACCTTTAGGACTCATGTGATACAGGAAGTGTTGCATCCATGCGAAGTTAGCATTACCTGCAGGTGGTACACCCAATGACCAACGAGCATCTTCTTTAAGTAAGTCACCACTCCAGTCAGAGACGTTGAATGGTGGATTAGCAATGATGTAATCCGCTTTTAGGTCTTTGTGTGCATCGTTGAGGAATGAACCCTCAGAGTTCCATTTCACATGCTCTGAGTTGATGCCACGAATGGCTAAGTTCATCTTGGCTAATCGCCAAGTGGTCTGGTTACTCTCTTGTCCATAGATCGAGATGTCGTCTACCAAACCCTGATGTGATTCTACGAACTTCTCGGACTGTACAAACATACCACCTGAACCACAGCAAGGATCGAATACACGTCCTTTGTATGGCTCCAACATTTCAACCAATAGGCTCACAATGGATTTAGGCGTGTAGAACTGCCCGCCTTGCTTGCCTTCAGCCAAAGCAAACTCACCAAGGAAGTACTCGAATACATGGCCTAGAACGTCGGCAGAGCGAGATTTCGCATCGCCTAGAGCAATGTTACCAATCAGGTCAATCAGCTCTCCTAGGCTCGTAGGATCGAGATTTTGACGTGCATAGACCTTAGGAAGTACACCCTTCAATTGAGGGTTGTCATTCTCAATGGCTTCCATTGCATCATCGACTAACTTGCCAATGTTAGGTTGTTTTGCTTGGTTTAACAGGAATGACCAACGTGCATTCTCTGGAACAAAGAAGACGTTGTATGCAGTGTATTCATCACGATCTTCTGGATCTGCTCCTGCAAACTCTCCCTCACCTGAAACCAATAGATTGTAGTGAGCCTCAAATGTGTCACTGATGTATTTGAGGAAAATCAAACCAAGGACGACATGCTTGTACTCTGCAGCATCAATGTTCTTACGAAGTTTGTCTGCTGTTTTCCACAGAACGACTTCTAAGGGTTCTTGTTTGGTTTGCTTTGGAGCACGAGCCATAAAATCATCCTGCAATGAATAGCTTATCTAATATTTGTTAAT
This sequence comes from Acinetobacter seohaensis, assembly GCF_056431365.1. Taxonomy (NCBI): domain Bacteria; kingdom Pseudomonadati; phylum Pseudomonadota; class Gammaproteobacteria; order Moraxellales; family Moraxellaceae; genus Acinetobacter; species Acinetobacter seohaensis. The sequence continues at coordinate 4,332 of NZ_JBWKMK010000025.1, read as the reverse complement.
TGAATACTAACCAATTATCTATGCGTGCGTAAGCATGCAGATGACATTAATTGTCGTATACCTCCAGTGAGGTGGCGATAATGCGGGAAAATTTGCAGTGGCCTTTATGGGAACCGTTAAGGTTTATTCACCATTCATCGAAATAGTCTTGAATCTGTAGCACATCCAGTCATATATTTGATTACGTCACAAAATCAAAAAAGTTGATGAGTCATGAGCAATAATCGTGGGGGAAGCCGAGAAGGTTCCGGTAGAAAGCTTAAATATAATGAACCTACAAAAACGGTAAGAGTACCTGTATCCAAAATCATAGAGATCAAGAATTACCTCAACGAGGCAGAGAAGCAAAGCTTCAATGATGTGGCATCCATCACGCTTGTAGATCCTACAACACTTATGCACATTCCCTTGGCTTCAGAAAAGGTTGCTGCCGGTTTCCCTTCTCCTGCCCAGGACTATGTCGACAAAACTTTGGACATGAATGAGCACCTCATTAAAAATGAAGCCGCAACCTTTGTTGTGAAAGTAGCTTCACTTTCCATGAGAGATGCAGGTATTGAGATTGATGATGAACTGATTGTAGACCGGAGCATTGAAGCCAAGCATGAAGACATCGTGATTGCACTGATCGACGATGAGTTCACCGTAAAACGTCTCATGATTGAAGGTGATCATAACCATTGGCTTAAAGCAGAGAACCCTGAGTATTCTGACATTCATCTAAAGGATGGGCAGGAAATGGTGATTTGGGGTGTAGTGACTTTTGTCATCAAGCCATTCAGAAAGCGTTAATACTTTATTGGTTTCATGCTCATGCAAGCATCTCACCAGAAGATCTATGCTTTAGTAGACATCAACAACTGCTATGTCAGTTGTGAACGCATCTTTAACCCAAGTTTGAACAATAAACCTGTCATTGTGCTATCCAACAATGATGGCTGTGCTGTAGCTCGATCTCAGGAAGCCAAGGACTTGGGCATCAAGATGGGTGTTCCTCTCTTTCAGATCAAGGACATCGTAGAGCAGCATCAGGTGCAGGTGCTATCGAGCAACTATGCACTGTATGCAGAGATGTCTCGCAGATTCATGAAAATCCTGTCCGATTTCGTATCTCCCAAAGAGCAGGAGATTTACTCAATTGATGAGTGCTTTCTGGATCTGACAGCTCATTCAGGGAATTACGACTTGACTGAATATGCCCATCAGATTCGTCAGCGTGTGTTTTCTTGGCTTGGTTTACCTGTATGTATTGGCATTGGACGTTCAAAGACTGAAGCGAAACTAGCGAACCATATTGCCAAGAAGAACGCTTACTTCAATGGTGTTTGCAACTTGGTTTCAATGGATCCATGCTCTGCTGAAACTCTGCATCAAGCCATAGATGTTGGTGAAATCTGGGGCATAGGCCGAAAGCACTCCAAGAAGCTCAACAGCCTGGGGATTCATTCAGTTATGGATTTTGTCTTGGCTTCCCCTGTGATGATCAGGGACCAATTCTCTGTAGTGATGCACAGAACCTTATTGGAACTGCAGGGAATTGCTTGTATTGAACTGGAACATACGCCACCTGCAAAGAAGCAAATCATTGCTAGTCGTTCTTTTGGTCAACGCATCTACCACATTGATGATCTTAAAGAAGCCATGTCATTGTATGTCATGGATGCGATTAGCAGACTGAGAGATGATAATCTGTTGTGTGGTTGTTTGATTGGTTTCGTACAATCAAACCCATTTGATAGCTCAAAGCCCTTCTACAACAAGTCTTTATCCTTGGCTTTACCAGAACCTACCGACAACCTGTTGGTGCTTTCTAAACTCGCCACATCGATGATTGATGGCCTGTATGCAAAGGATATAGCATTCAAGAAATGTGGCGTGATTCTGACGTGTCTCGAACCAAAGGCAAGCCATGTATATGACATGTTTACCGACATGAAGCACATCGAAGTCAGTGATGCTTTGATGGATTCCCTTGAAGCGATTCATCTTAAGTATGGCAAAACCAAGATTGCCTTGGGCGCAAGTTTAATGCCGAACAGAACATGGAATATGTCACGAAATCGGCTAACACAGAACTACTTTAAATGGGATCAACTGCTTTGTGTGAAGTAAATGTCTTACCTATAAATTGATTTCGTTTTGGTTTCAAAATAGTTGAATATTAATTGTAAAATAGTTGAAATTCACAACTACTTAACTGAAGTGCAAAATCAACAACTACTTGAACATCCACTCTCATCCAAGTTGGACACTTTAATAATCCTGTTGATAAATCATAAAAGCCCAACGCTTGTGTGTTGGGCTTTATCAAATCAATTGCAAGAGCTTATCCCTAAAACTGTCGTATGACAGCCGTAGTGATCATACCAGTCCCTATAGCAACGAGAGGTTTTTTTGCTATTTTTTAATTTTGACTTTTTGAGGTTTAGGCTCTTTATAATAGAACAGGAAGCCTGGCTCAAAGCTGTAGCTTGGGATAGCTGCTTCACATTCATCTGTGGGTAGTTCCTCTACATCGTAGATTTCAGACATATTGTGATTTTTCTGCATATATGCAGCAGCTTGTTTGTAAGTTAGTTTCTTTTTAGAAACTAATAATTCGTCTTTCCAGTCCCCAAGCATGCCTTGAGAATTAAAGACATAACAGATTTCGCCCGGTGCTCTCCATTTTGTATTTTGGGCGTTTGCTGTTGTATTAAGACCAATTAGACCTAACCCCAGAATCACCGTAACATATTTCATTAACTTCTTCATTTTAAATTAAATAATTATTAACATTTATATTTAATATATATCTAGAACATGGTATAAGTCAAAAAGTATATGTTTTAATAAACAAAAATTAAAAAGCCCGCTCTGATGTTTGTCAAGCGTGCTTTAGATTTGGCGGTACGCAGTTATAAGATGTTACAGCATCGAATAACGAAGATCATAAGGTTTGATGTTAGCGGCAGTGTAAAAATGCCCTACTTGGTTAATATAGCGGTCATTTTGGACTGCTCAACATGTTAACTTTGGAGCAATTGCGGAAACTGCTGCCCAATTCGATGGATAATCTTTTTCAGATTCAATCACAAGTTGAACTGAACCGTACCGGGTTTGTCGGAGACCAACTTTCTTGAGAGAATGTTCCAATGACAAAACCAAAATATACCCCTGAAATCAGAGAAAGAGCGGTTCAATTATTGATTGAATCTGAAAAAGATTATCCTTCTACTTGGGCTGCAATCACAGCTATTGCACCTAAGATTGGTTGTACTCCTGAAACATTGCGTGTTTGGTATTTAAAGCATATGGATCAACTAAATCCTGCCAAAGTACAACAGATATCTGACCAAGAAAAAATGAAGCAAATGGAACGTGAAATTAAAGAATTAAAACGTGCCAATGAAATTCTACGTAAAGCAGCCGCTTTTTTCGCCCAGGCGGAGCTCGACCGCCCACACAAATAATGGTGGATTTTATCCAGAACAATAAAGATCGATATGGCGTTGAAGCGATTTGTAGAATTTTACCGATTGCAGCTTCGACCTATTATCGGGCTTTAGATCTCGCTGACAATCCAGAACATCGAGCGAAACGTGCTCTGCATGATTTACATCATGCAGAGCAAATCAAACGTATTTGGAAAGAAAGTTTAGGTCGATATGGTGTGCGTAAGGTCTGGCAACAATTGAAACGTGAAGGTTATGTTATCGCACGTTGTACAGTTGCTCGATTGATGCAGAAGCTAGCTATACAAGGTGTTTGGCGTGGTAAGAATAAACAAACTACCCGTAGCCGAGAGGATCAAAAACGAGCAGATGACTTGGTGAAACGCAATTTTAGTGCTGATCATCCTGACCAGCTATGNCAGAGGCGTGCAATATCTTTCCATTCGTTATACCAATCGTTTAGAAGCAGCAAATTTACGAGCATCAGTCGGTACGACCGGTGATTCATACGATAATGCTTTGGCTGAAACGGTGAATGGCTTATACAAAACAGAGGTGATTGAATATTTAAAAGCGGATTGGCAAGGTTTAGCGGATGTACAACTTGCGACACTAAACTGGGTAGATTGGTTCAATAAAAAGCGTGTACACAGTGCACTGGGTTATGTATCACCTTTTGAGTTTGAAGCAATGTACTATGATAAGATTAACCCGTTAGGTCAGGTGGCCTAACTTAAATAAAAAAGTCTCCGACAAACCCAGTACGGTTCACATGTATGCTGATGAGCGGCTAAAGTCAGACATCTTGCAAGATGCACTTTTAAAAAAGTTTTAAGGCCTGTTCAGCGAAAGTCACTTGCTCAGCAAGCTACTGAGCAATTTAAGATTTCAATCAGCA
>NZ_JBWKMK010000024.1:0-48335 GCF_056431365.1 Acinetobacter seohaensis | reverse complement strand
GAGATTCATGCACGTGTAGCAGTCCTCAACAGATTTACGGAATTAGGTCGACCAGTTACCCAAGTTACGCCTTAAATTTGGCTCAATTAGGGGCGCTTTGCATTTCAAATCTTTGTGCAACAAAGCCATTTCGTTCTGTAAAATTCGACTGAGTAATAAACTAAATAATTCTAATAAATCACTATATTGTTCTATACTTTTAGGCTGTACTGATGGATCAATAGCACATAATGTACCGAAAACAGAGCCATCTTCCTTCAATAAAGGTTGACCTATATATGCATTTATATCCACTACCTTATTAATTCCAGCCTCTTCATATAATGGAATTTTTTTTGAATCATGTGCTATACGTGGCCCTTTGCCTAGTACCATCTTAGAACAATATGAATCAGTCCAATTAAAAACTTGTCCTGCTTTTACTCCATATCCACTGTCTTTAGCTTGAAGAACTATCCAATCATTACCTTCTGTACGAGTAATCATCCATAAATTAAAACCTAAGTGATTATGTAAATACTCTAAAATGGCTTTACCAGCATCTTCAAAATCTCTAAAGTTTTCATAAAAAAGACTCATAACTACTCACTATCAATACTTTAAAAATTTATATAACTTTATTTTAACAATAGTTTTATTTAAATTATTTTATTTAAAGATGAATTTACAAATTTCATAGATATGGTAATCCCCCCTAAAAATAATAGGATCTAAAAGTAGAATTTTCTCTTAAGATACGAGCAGGAGATTCTGCATGAAAACATCTAAATTTACTGACAGTCAGATCATGTCCATCTTGAAACAGGCAGAATCTGGCACACCTGTAGCGACCCTTTGCCGTGAACACGGCATGAGTAATGCTACCTTTTATAAATGGCATTCAAATCAGTATGGATGGTAAACTTGCGCAGTATACTGCTCATAGATTGATAATGTGATGGTTGAACGATTATGGCGGAACGTTAAATATGAAGAGGTGTATCTCAAAGCTTATAGCAGTGTCACAGATGCAAAAAAGCAATTGAGTGCATATTTTAAGTTTTATAATTTGAAACGACCTCATTCGAGTCTAGACAAAATGACACCCAATGAGTTTTACTATGATCAGCTACCCCAACAAAACAAGGTGGCTTAACTAGAGCGGAATATCACTTATAGAAGTTGTTCAAATTTCCGGATCCATCTCTCTATCTCACAGAGCAAATATGCTGCAAAAAAAAAATCTATTTTTAAACTTCTTGTCCTGACTGTAGTGATCATGAATATGTTCATGATCAGCTTACTAGTCTATACCTTACATACTTCACGTGAGCGCGAAGAAGCTGAAGCTCGGACCAGTGTAGAAAATTTAACCTCACTGCTTGAAAAAAGCGTGAGCAGCAGTACTCAAGAAATCAATTTGTCTTTATATACCTTACAAACCTATATCGAAAAAGAATTACGTGAAAAAAAACAAATAAATCATAAAGAGATGAATATCTTTATTCAAAAAGAAAAAAATTGGATCGGTTCTGTTGCTCGAATACACATTACCGATGAAAAAGGTCAAGTCCAATTCGCTGATCATGATATGGACGGTCAGAGGTCTAATTATGCAAATTATAGTTTTTTTAAAGAGGCCCAACAAAAAAGTACGGATCAACTGTTTGTCACCAAGCTGATGAGAGATCCAAATGGCCAAGGCTGGGTTCATCTATTTGCACGACGTTACAATCAGGGTGATGGAACTTTTGCAGGCATGATTATCACTACTTTACCTGCTAGCTACTTTAATCATCTGATTGCAGAACTGGATGTAGGCCCTAAAGGAGTGGTACTGTTACAAGACCTGGATATGCGAGTTATTGCACGTAATCCCATGCTTAAAACACCGAACGGAAAGGTGGGTTTTGTGGGGGGGCCACCGGAACTGTCACAACTGGTTCACTCCGGCGCACAGTCTGGCACTATTTATACTCGACGAACTACAGATAAAATCCCGCGTATTGGTAACTTTCGCAAGCTAAGTAGCATGCCTATTTTTGTTGTTGTTGCCTTCGGTGAAAAAGACTATCTGGCCCAATGGTATGAAGATGTTATTAAAGCCGTTTTGCTGGGATTACTCTTCATTGCGGTGACCACGATTGCTGGATGGTTACTTTGGCGGCAAATTCGGGCAAATATGTTGACCAATCGTCGTAGTCGGATGCTGTTACGTAATGCACAAGATGGTATTCATGTTCTAGATCGCCAAGGCAAGCTTCTTCAAGGTAGTGATTCCTTTTTTCGCATGATTGGTAGTACTCCGCAGGCAGCCTTGGGCAAAACCCTGTGTTACTGGGATAACGACTATAATAAGGCTGAGTTGCAAGAGCTGATCAATAGAGGGATTTCTACACCTGGAGGTATTCGCTTTGAAACCTGTTATCTAAACGCCCAAGGTGAGTGTTATCCGGTAGAAGTCAGTTCAATCCTGGTGCATCTTGATGATGATGAGGTATTCTTCTGCTCGGCACGTGATATTACCGAACGTAAAAAAGCAGAAGAAAACCTGCGTATTGCAGCGACCGCATTTAACTCTCAAGTCGGGATGCTGATTACAGATCCTCATTTGGTTATTTTACGCACTAATCATGCTTTTACAGAAATTACTGGCTATAGTGAACAAGAGTTGATTGGTTATACACCTAAAATCTTACAATCAGGCCTGCATGACAAAAACTTCTATACCAGCATGTGGAACCATATTCGCACGACAGGATCTTGGCAGGGTGAAATCTGGAATAAGCGCAAAAATGGCGGACTGTATCCACAACACATCTTGATTGCTGCTGTACGTGATGAGCATGGCCAAACCACACATTATGTTGCAACGATTAACGATATTTCTGCCTATAAAGCTGCAGAAGAAAAAGTACACTTGCTAGCGTTTTATGACTCTCTGACTAAACTGCCAAACCGTAGCCTATTTTTGGAACACCTTGAACAGAGCATGAGAGATACAAAAAATAAAAAACAGCTCGGCGCTGTTCTGTTAATAGATCTGGATAATTTTAAAGCTATAAATGACACTGCAGGCCATGAAACCGGAGACTACTTATTACAGCAAGTCGCAACTCGCCTGCTAGAATGCGTAGAAGCCAATCAAATGGTTGCACGACTGGGAAGTGATGAATTTGTGGTTCTGCTTGATCATCTTGGAAGCTCAGAGATGGAAGCTATCCCACAACTAGAAAAAACCGCAAAATATATTTTACAGACACTCACTCAACCTTACTTTTTGGCCGACTCTGAATATCATAATTCAGCCAGTATTGGGATCAGCCTATTTGGGATAGAAGCATGTGAAAATATCCAAGATCCAATTAAACGTGCTGATATGGCACTGTCTGACGCAAAGAATTATGGTCGAAATACTTATCGCTTTTTTGATCCTGAGATTCAATCTCAGGTTCAGGAGCGTGCTGAGATTGATACCGGATTACGTCAAGCACTAGAAAAAAACCAGCTGGTATTATATTACCAGCCACAAGTGAATGGTGCACAACAGGTGACAGGAGTAGAAGCCTTGTTACGTTGGCTGCATCCAGTTAAAGGAATGATTTCCCCTGCTCGTTTTATACCCGTCGCAGAAGAAAATGGTTTCATTATTACTCTGGGTCAATGGGTACTGGAAAGTGCCTGCCAACAATTGAGTGACTGGGCCAAGTATCCGCAAACTGCTCACCTCAGCATGGCTGTAAATGTCAGTGCTAGCCAATTTGCTCGCGATGAATTTGTTCAAGACGTACTCGAAATTTTGGAACGTACACAAGCTCCCGCACACTTACTCAAACTTGAACTTACTGAAAGCGCCTTAGTGATGCGGGTAGAAGACATTATTGAAAAAATGACGGTTCTTAAACGTTACGGGGTGATGTTCTCTCTAGATGATTTTGGTACAGGATATTCTTCTTTAACTTATTTACAGCGGATTCCGATTGATCAATTAAAAATCGATCAAGGTTTTGTTCGGGATATTATGGTGAGTGCCAATGATGCTGAAATTACCAAAATGATCATTGTTTTGGCAAAAACTTTGGGAATTTCTGTGCTGGCTGAAGGTGTAGAAACCGAAGCTCAACGGGATGTATTAGAAAAACAGGGTTGTTATCATTACCAGGGCTATCTGTTTGGTAGACCGATGCCGATTGATGAATTTGAGCAGTATTTCATACTTCATCGAACTCCGCATTGAATAGCCTTAGTTAAACTATATTGATGGCTTTAGATCAATTTGTCCCAACATATTGTTAAGAACCTAAAGTAATTTACCTGATAACTAATACAGAGGTGGTACCACTTGTTTGAACAACTAAAAGTGTATTTATAAGTGATATTCCGCTCTAGTTAGAAACTAAAACGAAATCAATTTATAGGCAGGACATTTACTTTACGCAAAGCAGTTGATCCCATTTAAAGTAGTTCTGTGTTAGCCGATTTCGTGACATATTCCATGTTCTGTTCGGCATTAAACTTGCGCCCAAGGCAATCTTGGTTTTGCCATACTTAAGATGAATCGCTTCAAGGGAATCCATCAAAGCATCACTGATCTCGATATGCTTCATGTCGGTAAACATGTCATATACATGGCTTGCCTTTGGTTCGAGACACGTCAGAATCACGCCACATTTCTTGAAGGCAATGTCTTTGGCATACAGGCCATCAATCATCGCTGTAGCGAGTTTAGATAGCATCAATAAGTTGTCGGTAGGTTCTGGTAAAGCCAAGGATAAAGACTTGTTGTAGAAGGGCTTTGAGCTATCAAATGGGTTTGATTGTACGAAACCAATCAGACAACCACACAACAGATTATCATCTCTCAGTCTGCTAACCGCATCCAAGACATATAGCGACATAGCCTCCTTGAGATCATCAATATGGTAGATGCGTTGACCAAATGAGCGACTCGCAATAATTTGCTTCTTGGCTGGTGGCGTATGTTCCAGTTCAATACAAGCAATTCCCTGCAGTTCCAATAAGGTTCTGTGCATCACTACAGAGAATTGGTCCCTGATCACCAGAGGGGAAGTTAAGACAAAATCCATAACTGAATGAATCCCCAGGCTGTTGAGCTTCTTGGAATGCTTTCGACCTATGCCCCAGATTTCACCAACATCTATGGCTTGATGCAGAGTTTCAGCAGAGCATGGATCCATTGAAACCAAGTTGCAAACACCATTGAAGTAAGCGTTCTTCTTGGCAATATGGTTCGCTAGTTTCGCTTCAGTCTTTGAGCGTCCAATGCCAATACATACAGGTAAACCAAGCCAAGAAAACACACGCTGACGAATCTGATGGGCATATTCAGTCAAGTCGTAATTCCCTGAATGAGCTGTCAGATCCAGAAAGCACTCATCAATTGAGTAAATCTCCTGCTCTTTGGGAGATACGAAATCGGACAGGATTTTCATGAATCTGCGAGACATCTCTGCATACAATGCATAGTTGCTCGATAGCACCTGCACCTGATGCTGCTCTACGATGTCCTTGATCTGAAAGAGAGGAACACCCATCTTGATGCCCAAGTCTTTGGCTTCTTGGGAACGTGCTACAGCACAGCCATCATTGTTGGATAGCACAATGACAGGCTTATTGTTCAAGCTTGGGTTAAAGATGCGTTCACAACTGACATAGCAGTTATTGATGTCTACTAAAGCGTAGATCTTGTTTTTACATTCCATGTTAAGAAACCAAGAAGAATGATGAACGCTACTAACGCTTTCTGAATGGCTTGATGACAAAAGTCACTACACCCCAAATTAGCATTTCCTGCCCATCTTGCAGATGAATGTCGGAATACTCAGGGTTCTCTGCTTTAAGCCAACGATTATCATCACCTTCGATCATGAGGCGTTTTACAGTGAACTCATTGTCGATCAGTGCAATCACGATGTCTTCATGCTTGGCTTCAATGCTACGGTCTACAATCAGTTCGTCATCAATCTCAATACCTGCATCCCTCATGGAAAGTGAAGCGACTCTCACAACGAATGTTGCTGCTTCATTTTTGATGAGGTGTTCATTCATGTCTAATGTTTTGTCGACATAATCCTGGGCAGGAGAAGGGAAGCCAGCAGCAACCTTTTCTGAAGCCAAAGGAATACTCATTACAGAGCTTGGATTCACTAGGGTTATAGATGCTACATCATTGAACTTGGCTTTATTTGATCCTGTTAGGTAATTCTTTATTTCAAGAATTCTAGACTCAGGCACACGAATGACCTTAGTAGGTTCATCATATAGAGGCTTTCTACCTGCACCATCTCGACTACCTCCACGTTGTCCAACCATACAATTCACTCCCCAACAATTGAATATGTAACATAATCAAATGATAGGGGATGAGCTTAATCGAAGACAATGAAATTACGATGAATGGTTGATGTGAATCATCAAATGATGTTCCTTTGAGCAGACCTTTACTTATGTCAACGTAGAGGTCAAACCAAGAGGAAGAATAGTTAGTGCCGCCTTCGGCGGTGTTTTGGGATAACCGATTAATGCAAATCCAAACCAAAGGAAACCACTATGAAAATCATGAACCGTACCGGTTTTGTCGGAGACTTTTTTATTTAAGTTAAGCCACCTGACCTAACGGGTTAATCTTATCATAGTACATTGCTTCAAACTCAAAAGGCGACACATAACCTAGTGCACTGTGTACACGCTTTTTATTGAACCAATCTACCCAGTTTAGTGTCGCAAGTTGTACATCTGCTAAACCTTGCCAATCTGCTTTTAAATATTCAATCACCTCTGTTTTGTATAAGCCATTCACCGTTTCAGCCAAAGCATTATCGTATGAATCACCAGTTGTATCGACTGATGCTCGTAAATTTGCTGCTTCTAAACGATTGGTATAGCGAATCGAAAGATATTGCACACCCCTGTCGGAATGATGAATCACATTCTTTGGCATGCCTCGATCGTGCAATGCTTGCTCAAGTGCATCGAGCACCATATCTGTATTCATCCGTGTAGATACTTTCCATCCAACAATTGCTCGTGAGAACACATCAATAATAAAGGCGGTATAGACCCAGCCTGAATGAGTTTGAATATACGTAAAGTCACTGACCCATAATTGGTCAGGTCGATCAGCACTAAAATTACGTTTCACTAAATCATCTGCTCGTTTTTGATCATCTCGGTTGCGGGTAGTTTGTTTGTTCTTACCACGCCAAACACCTTGTATATCTAGCTTCTGCATCAATCGAGCAACTGTACAACGTGCAATAACATAACCCTCACGTTTCAATTGTTGCCAAACTTTACGTACACCATATCGACCTGAACTTTCCTTCCAAATTCGTTTAATTTGTTCAGCATGATGCTTATAATGTAGATCTCGTTTCGCTCGATGTTCTGGATTGTCAGCGAGATCTAAAGTTCGGTAATAAGTTGAAGCTGCGATCGGTAAAATCCTACAAATCGCATCAACACCATATAAGTCTTTATTGTTATGGATGAAATCCACCATTATTTGTGTGGGCGGTCGAGCTCCGCCTGGGCGAAAAAAGCGGCTGCTTTACGTAGAATTTCATTGGCACGCTTTAATTCTTTAATTTCACGTTCCATTTGCTTCATTTTTTCTTGATCAGATATCTGTTGTACTTTAATAGGATTTTGCTGATCTAAATGCTTTTGATGCCAGGCACGAAGTGTTTCAGGAGTACAACCAATCTTAGGCGCAATTGCTGTGATTGCAGCCCAAGTAGAAGGATAATCTTTTTCAGATTCAATTAGTAATTGAACCGCTCTTTCTCTAATTTCGGGGGTATAGGTTGGTTTTTTCATCGGAATAGTCTCTCAGAATATTGAGTCTCCGACAAACCCGGTACGGTTCACTTCCTTATTCCAGCATTTGATTAGGTAGAAGATTGGTTGACCGCCATTCAGTATAGCTTGATCTAGGAAGGCTTGACGCTTACAGCCCTTGATCTTCATTTGTTGTCTTCTTAGTACGTGGCTTTCTTGTTTTTGGTAATACAGGTACACGTGCATCTGCTGTTGCTTTCTTATTGGCTTGTACCAGATTAATGTTGTTGACTTCTAGGCTTGCTTCTAAAGCATTGTCGATACCGCTTTTAAAAGTTTTAATTTCAAAGTCTTCAGGAGCTTTGAAGTACTGTTCAAATACAGTTACAGGAACAGTAGGTCCATTTAGAATAAGCTGTAGCTTTGTTTGATCTGATAGCTCAGGACTGAAGTCTTGATATGTTGCTAATACGAATTTCTTTTTATTGGTGATGATGAATACTGAATACATGGTTGTATCTCTTTTTATTTGAAGTTGTTTTTATTCTTATTGTTTTTCTGTTTGCTTATAATTTTTAGTTATAGAAAACAGATACATATATAACATATTTTTATTATACTGTCAATCCTTATAACTTTTAGGAATAAGAATACCTATTCTGCATAGGCTATTCGTATTTGTAGTCTTTAAAATCAGTTCCCTCTACAAGTGTCATACACGTAAGGAAAGCTACATCACTTGCTAACTGTTCATCTCTTACGTTCCAGAACTCATCTACAACTGCATTAATTAGTTGCTTATAATAGTTTTTATAAAAGGAATGCTTGTTTAACTGTGTTTCTAAAGTATTGAAATAACCTACCTTAAATTCTTCTTTTCCTATGTCTTCATATTTTTGTATTTCGACAGAACTTTTGGCTATATCCTCCGCTACAGCACAAAGACTAAATTTGTAATTATGATCCACTTCAATAGCTTGAGCCATAGTACCAGTACAAGCCAACAGTAAAGTTAAAACTATCTTTTTCATATTAAACAGTTATATGTAAAGTTGTAGCTTCATTCTATTTGATTAGTATTGAAAAATAAACAGCATACAAAACAGATTAGTAGGCAGTCAGTTCAATGTTTGATATGGATACGTGCCTGTTAAGGTACGGATACAGATTAAAGATTGATTATCTGACTGTTAAAGGTTGTTATTCATTGACTGTTAAGGAAATGAATAAGAAGCTTGTTATAGGTTGAACAACTATTTTTCTATAAGAAGATATGAGAACGACTGAAAGGAGTTCGATATATCGCTCTATTCTTTTTCTTTATTTGAAAAATTAATTAAATATTTATTAATTAGTTATCTGTATTTTTTTATAATTTCTTCTTTAAGATTCAAGTTAAAAAAAGCCCTAAAAGATTGACTTTTTTGATAGTCCCAAGACAAGGTTTTGTCTAGCCTTATTTTATAAGACTTTTTAAGCTTCCTTCAAAATCAGTTGAAAACATTGAGTTATAAAAGAATGGACCTCAGCTCGAAACTTTACGAAGTATAGCGAGTAACAACGAAGCTATGCTGAAGTAAATGTTTGAGCAACCAACCGACTGTATGCAATAGCTACAGTAATGGAAGGAACAGAGGGCGGTCAGTAAATAGGCTTTAGGTGCTATGTCTGTGTGCGCTTATGTGTACCTAGAATCCGTACATTTTTGTTTTAAGGTTTTTGCTTTTTTCATTTTTAAAAACAAGTAGTTATAAAATGTCTAAGACAAGGTTTTGTCTACAGCCTTTAAATTTTCCTTTATAAATTCACTGTAATTTGAGTATCGAATTGCAGCGAAAGCCGTATAAAACCTAAGATCAATTAAGACCGAAATCTGTCTTACTTATCCACAGTTTTAAATTTAAAAACAAAACAAGTGTTTAGCTAGACAAATAAAGCAATTCAAGACAAAAATAGATCCACAAGACAAGTTATTGACATTATCTGTCTTGATGTAATATAATCTGTCTCAAGAGGGGAGAACAGTCTTCCATTACAACAATATGCAATGAGGATAATAAAACGTGCAAATAGGAAAAATAAGCACAGTGTTTAAAGTTTATGATGCAATGATGGGTAGCGGTAAGACTACTCAAATTATAGAAAACATTAGAACAGCAGAAAAAGACCAGAACTTTCTTTACATCACTCCATTACTTGATGAATGCCATCGTATTTCAGGTACAACATACGATCCTGAAGATGTATTAAAACGTCCTTTAATTACCACAGAAGACGATACAAGCGTTCATTACGCATATTTAGATGATGCTCCTTTGAAGGAAAGACGTTTCAAGCATCCAAGCTATAAGGGTGGAAATAAAGCTGAAAGCTTGCAATACCTGTTAAAGAACAAAGAAAACGTAGTCAGTACACATCAGCTTTTTATGAACCTAACACCAAATATGTTGGATGATGCGAAAGACTATGTACTGATTATTGACGAAACAATTCAAGTCTATGATGTATATACAGAGCATTCATCTACAGAGTTAGAAGCTCTTTTCCGTTTAGGTTGGATTCATGTTGATGATGATGCTGTCACTCTTCGTTTCAACCGTGAAAAGTATGGTGATAACGGTGGTGACCCGACGGGTACGAAATATGAAAACCTAGCAACAATGTGTGATCTCGGTCAGCTCTTGTATGTGGACCAGAAGCTGATTGTTTGGGAATTGAGTATCGACACACTGAGATCTTTTAAAGAAGTCTGGATTGCTACTTATATGTTTGAAGGCTCTCAAATGTCAGCGTATTTGAAATCGTATGGCGTTGAGTATGAACTGATCCGTTTTGGTAACAAGCCTTCTCAAATTAAGCATTTAGTCACTATTTCAGATAACAAGTTTATCAATGAGATTGGTACTAAAACTACAGCATTGAGTTCAAGCCAATTCAAATCAAATAAGAAAGCTTTATGTGAGCAGTTGTCAAAAAATCTTGATAACTATTTCCGTAACCATGTTAAAGCGAAAAAGTCAGATAGACTTTGGACTTCATTTAAAGAAGCACATTCAGCAATTGCTGGATCACGCTATAAAGAAGAATGGTTAGCCTTCAATACAAAGGCAACTAACGAATACAAAGACAAAACCAACTTAGCTTACTTGATGAACCTATATCCAAATCCAATGGTTGTTAAAGCTTCAGCTATGAAGGGATTCCCTGTTAAGGAAGATGTATTCGCTCTATCTGAGATGGTCCAATGGATATGGCGTTCTGCTATTCGTGAAGGTAACCCAATCAATATTTATGTACCAAGCTCAAGAATGCGTAGTTTATTACAGCGTTGGTTAAATGATGAATTTGAAAATTCTGCTGCTGAAGATATTGAAGTTACAGAAGAAGCCGAACAGTTAGAATTAGTTTAAATTGGCTTTGTTGCACAAAGATTTGAAATGCAAAGCGCCCCTAATTGAGCCAAATTTAAGGCGTAACTTGGGTAAGTGGTCGACCTAATTCCGTAAATCTGTTAAGGACTGCTACACGTGCATGGATCTCATTCACTTGGCTATCAAAACTCCTTGCACTGAGTTTATCTCCTAATAATTTGATGCAATGCATCTTAGTTTCAACCAACTTCGCCGATGATAGCCTGACCATTTTTTCCATAGTGTCCTGCCTAAACGTTTAACTGTTCGAAGTAATTCATTTCGCTCTAGCGAGCTACTCTTTGTATCTTTCCATGGTTTCGCATTTTTTCTAGGTGGAATCACCGCATGTGCTTGCCGATCTGCAATGACCTCACGGCATTGCTTGGTGTCATAAGCTCCATCGGTATAAACAGAGTCAATCTGCTCATCTTGTGGAATCTGATTAAGTAAATCACCAAGCACCTGTGAATCACTGACATTATTGGTTGTAAGCTGAACTGCTCGTATTTGTAGGGTTTTGGCATCTATACCAATATGTAGTTTACGCCATTGGCGACGATATTCAGCTCCATGTTTCTTGCGTTTTCATTCGCCCTCACCTAGAAACTTCATGCCTGTAGAGTCTACGAGTAGATGCAGCCCATCGCTACTTTTTTGGTAGCTGATTGCAATATCAATATGCTTTTGTCTTCTACAAAGCGTACTGTAATCTGGTGCGGTCCAATTTAATCCGNGTAAAGATAGACGGAATAAGGATTTAATCATTAAGCAGCATTGGATAGCTGCGTCGGAGTAGGTTTGATTTCGCCCTTGTTTGCCTTTTGATGGAGCATACCATTGCGTAGCAGGATCAAACCAAATGACAATATTTCCGCGACTCATGAGTGCTCGGTTATATGCGGGCCAATTGGTTGTGCGGTAGATTTTGTGTGTAGGCTTCTTCATTTGAAAATTATATCGCTGAAAAACCCTTTACAGATAGGTTTGTGCAACAAAGCCTTACGACGATCACACTCAGCTATGCATTCACCTTGCTGATTTTATTGCTACATACAACTTCGACCGCAGACTCAAAACACTCAGGGGCCTGACTCCCTACGAATTCATCTGCAAACAGTGGATAGATGAACCTGAACTTTTTAAGATTGATCCGATCCATCAAATGCCGGGACTACACAAAAGAAAAAAAAGGCTTTTAGTTTTTTAAATTTCCACTGTGGAAAATTAAAAATATTTTTTTAATTTTTAAAATTATGCTAATATAAATTTAATTTTTATATATTTAATCCATGACAATATACGTAATTGCCAATCAGAAAGGTGGCGTTGGAAAGACCACACTCTCAACCAATTTAGCTGTTGCTCTGAGCAAAAAAGGTCAGACTATTCTTGTAGATGGAGATGATCAACAATCCTCTATAAAATGGAGTAAACGTAGAACACAAGACTCGATTACAACCATTTCGCTCAAAGATAATTTAAAAGAAGAACTACAACAGTTAAAAAATAATAATAAATATATTGTATTGGATGTTGCAGGACGTGATTCAGCTGAGTTTCGTTCAGCATTATTAATAGCAGATGTTCTTATTATTCCAACGCAACCTAGTCAAACAGATATCGAAGTGCTGCCATTTGTGCTTAGATTGGTAAATGCTGCTAAGCAAGTAAATAAGAAATTAGAAACTTTTGTAGTCTTAAATAAAGCACCAACCAATACCAAATCTACAGAAATTGATGCTGCTTTAGAGTTGCTACAACAAGTCAAGTCTGTGAAAACACTAAATACCATTGTGCGTGATCGCAAACAATTTCGCGATGCAATGATCGAAGGAAAATCAGTATTAGAAATGGGTAGTAGTAAAGCAAAAGATGAATTAAATGAATTTTTGGTGGAGATCCTGTAATGGCGAAAAAACCACTCATTGTCGATTTTGATGATGCCTTTGAAATGGAACAAGCATTTATTAATGCAGCAGGAACAGGCAAAGTTGCATTGGTATCATCGACTGAAAATAATATTGTTGATCTACCTATAGAGCTTATTGACTTCTCAGAGCATCAACCTCGCATTATTACAGACAAAGTTTTACAAGATGTTGAAAAGCTTGCCAAAAGTATTGAAACGAATGGGCAAATTTATCCGATTGTTGTGATCAAAAAAGAAGAAACATATGAGCTTGTTGGTGGAGAAAAAAGGTTTCGAGCTGTTCGTGATGTATTAAAACATAAGACTATTCGTGCAATTATTCGAGATGATAAATCTACAGAAAAGACAGCTTTAATTTCATTGATTGACAATTTACATCGGTCAAATCTTAGTGATTTTGAATTAGTCAATGCTATACAAAAACACTGCGATGAGTTTGGTTATACTATACAAAATATAGAATTTATTACTCAAAAATATCAATTAGATCAATCTAAATACTTTAGATTAATGAGCTTTTATAAACTGCCAAACTATATAAAAGAAGATCTAAAAATCCACCCCAAAGCGATTTCAGGTGCAACCGCACAACAATTGTTAACTGAATTAAATAAACTGGTTTTAAAGTTTAACCATCAACTAGTTGAAGATACCACGTTAACCATATGGAAAAAGTACCTAAATGAATTTACAGAAACAAATCGTCCATCAAAAAAATTCATTTATCAAATAGAAAAAGCACTAACGGTACAAGAGACAGCTAAAAAACAAGATCAAAGCATCGAAAATGCCTCTCTAGTAAACAAAATGATCTTAAAAAATAAAAATGGTCTTAAATTTGGTTCGATTAAGATCGAGAAAAGTCTCAATGGGAAAACAGTCCTAAATATTCGCACCAGTTTAAATGCTGAATTTAATCAAGAAAAGATTGAAAAGTTAGAAGAATTTCTTGCCGGTTTAGATGACCACCCATAAAAATTATAAATTTCCACTGTGGAAATTTATAATTGAGTATCCAATATTTTTTTAAATATTGGGTACTGCTATTTATCATACATATTGAATTAAAAAGTGTTAAAGGGAAAAATGCTTACCAGAACGGTAACTGATCTTCTGATGGATCTAAAATTTCATCCATATCAGAATCAACAATATTTTTATCTTCATGATCTGCCTTTTTAGGCTTAACAGATTCTGTTGAGCCTAAGTTGTAAATTTAAAAATTAGCCATTTCAACAGTATTGAGTTTATACAGCCAGTATCAGCTGAGATGGTTACGATAGAAAAAAATTGGAAATGCAAAAAAAATCACTTGAAGTCCTGACCAAGTTAAGTGCAGTTTTGATATTAGATTTACCAGATTTTATTCGACATTTTATCTTGAATCTTAAAAACAAGCTGGATGCTTATATCAAAAGAATTCTTAACAAGGGTGAAAAATCCCATAAAGGTGTTGATGAATTTGAAATTCTAAAATGGTTAATCCATAAAATTTCTTTAGATTTGGAACAGGTTCCAAAGCACAAACATAAAGAGGTACATGCTGTTCTATTTACATGTTTTTTTACTCAATTGTCCGATACCTTAGGTTTGCCATTATCACGGTATATGAAGGTGGGAAAAAATCCGCAGCGTTGTGTTCAATTGAGTGCAAACACTTATAAAAAATACTTTGGCCTGAATAAAGACTTGAAGCTCAAGTTCGAACGAAACCTGAATATCAATTTTTACCCTGAAAAATTATGGTAGCTTTATGAGCCAAACTGATGAATTGTCAGCTGACAAGCAAATTAAACTATTGGAAGAATGGGTCAATCAACCCCTGAGTGTAAAAAAACAAATTTTGACTCAGCTCTTGGCGCAAGATCAGCAGGCACAGGAACTGTATGCTGCTGCTCACAAAATACATGTGGTGATTAAAAATAATCGGATAGTGACACAACAGAAATTATTAGCAGGGTTAACGCAATGGGCTAAAAGTGCATCTATAGGAGAACTAAGCGACCAACAAAAAGCAGTATTCATCTATTCCTATCTTTGTACTGCAGCCTTGTGTGAAATACTGAAGGAAATCATCTTGTTAGAGCCTCAGATTACAAGGGATGAAAAGGATGAAAAGGATGAAAAGGATGAAAAGGATGAAAAGGATGAAAAGGATGAAAAGGATGAAAAGGATGAAAAACAGGTTATTCTAAATAATTGTAAAAACAACAATAAAATCAACACAGTATCTTATAATTTAAAACTTCTTTTGCAAAAGCAGTTATCGAATACTGAGAAAAATAAACTGTTGTATAAAAAAGTTACACGCAAACTCCAAGCTATGGATGAATTTGATGCCAACGAGTTAAAAATTCTTTTAGAGCGTAAAACAATAAAAAATGATTTTGAACAGCTTAATCTTGGCCGTTATATTCAACAATTTATTATTGTTTTCAACGAGATTGCCAATAGTAGATTAAATTCAACAGTAATTAATGTTCAGGCTTTAATTAACGATATTAAAAAGGGCATGACCTATAAATCTGATTCAGGCACATCATCGTTGGATGTAGAGAATGAGGATACTGGACAGGATACAGAGGCCAATCTTGTCGATCCTGAACAGGATGAGATCGCCAAGCGGGTGAAGGGGAGTTTCTCTGATGACAAACAGAAACAGCTCGAAAAGCAAGCTAAGAGAATTCAGCGACGTGACTTAGCCTGTAAAACTAATCCGCTTTATCTGAAACCCAGTTTATTAACTGAGGTATATCAGCGATTGCAGAAGTGTTATCAAGAAAATAAGAGAAATGATGCATATCAATCGGCTTTAGCTGTGTGTGGTCTGATGTGTCTCTTGACCGGTCTGAGTCCAACGGTCTTTCAAAAGATCAAGTATTTGATTGATATTGGTAGAATTAAAAAAAAATCAGTCAAAAAAGTCATCCATTATTATTGGGTGATCGATCCTAAGTTGAATGCCAATCATTCCGGTGCCATGCAAGATAAAGCACAGCGTTATAATCGGGCCTTAACCCTGGAATGGCGCATGCCAGCACCCTGGATCACCAGTTTAGAGGCTTTAGAGGAACCTGAATTTTGTGTGATTGAGTACAATAATTTTTTGCGGGAAATTTTTAAAGAGCATGCAATTGGCGAAATCACCTGTGGTATGTTAGAGCGGCAAATCTATTTTTATATGGATATGGAGACGGATGATAACCTGGTCGCACACTTGCTGGCCAACAGAGATAGCCGTCATATCGTGCAATGGAACTATGAAGGGCGTCAGATCGATCAAATCGACCAGCATTTTCAAGGCTATATTAATGTTCTATTAGACCGTAGAAAAGGTGAACCATGGATTGAGGATGAACACCCTGGTCATATTTTTCATCGTGAGGAACGTATCGGCAGTCAGCGATGCTGGACTGTAGAGGCCGCGAGTAAATTTTTTAATCAGCTTTATCATTTTGTCAAAAACACATTAGCCAATACTCAAGCGAATCTGATCGAGAAGCTGAATGCTTACAGCATTTGGATGTGGCATCTTTCCTTAATCTGCCTGACGGTGCGTCCAATAGTCGGCATGCCGGGGTTACTGAAACATTATGATCCTAAGGCACAACTGCTTTACGTGCATGATAAAAAAACTGATTCACGAAAAGTAGGACGTCCTGTTCCTGTTACAGGCTACTGGCAGGATCATTTCAATGCATATCGAAAATATCTGACGAAAACCATCGAATCACTCGGGATAAAAAGTTTGCAAGCGCAATTGGAAAACGATGGTTTTATGCTCTATGTCATCTCACATCCTCGGATCAAGTCCCAAAAAGGTCAGGTGAATCTTGCTGAAGTCGTGGAGCATTTGGAGTTACAGCCCATGTCTGCTGATTTTGTCACGAATTACCTTAAAGAGACTGTACAGATTTATAAAAACTGGCCAAGGCATTTCACTAAAAATCATCTCGCCCTGAGTGGTGACATTCACAATACGCTATATACCCATGATAAGCAGAGCATGGGATTCAGTCACATTTCTGGATTAAGCCCTTATCTCTACAAACACGACATTCAGCAACAAGTTAAAAGCTTGCTCAACAAACTAGAAATCGCAAAGCTTGAAGTGCTTTAAAGGACCATCTTGTGCTTGATACATCACTTGTTACGCAATTAGAAAATGCCATTAAAAGAGAAATCGGTGACATTTTTAAGGAAATTTCTCAGCTGATCACTGCTACATACACAGATGTAAATTCTGACCTTGCTCAAATTGATTTTAAGTGGCTTGATCAGCAAATTCTGGACAAGTTTACTCTCTATAGAGCAGTTTTAGAGCAGCTCTGCCAAATATCCAAATTTAAGGGCAATGCTGCAGATTACCTTCAATTCTGTTTTAAACAAGTGAAACGGATTTGTAACGAGAAAAACCAGCAGTGGCAAAAGGATTACCCTTCCTATGCCGAGAGCTATGAGATTAAGTTGCCCGATTGGATAGTCTACACACCTAAACGTCTAGACAACGTTTTTTCAGGACGAAAGTTACAGCAGGGTACTATGCTCGTCGAGGTAAAAGAAAAACTGTATGTGAATTGGGCGGATTATCTCAAACAACAAACTCAAGGTATCCTCTTAGACTCTACGGCTAAAGAGCAACAAAAATTAGTGAATACCTTGTTTGAATGTCTTTGTATTTCATTAATTTTTGATCAGGGATGCATGCAACCTGAACGACTGATAGCCATTCATGATGCGATTTTTCATATGAACCTAGATAGTGGCTTGCTTCCGATCTATTCAGATGCCGAAAAGGTTCAAAAGGCTTATGTCTTTTCATACACCTTGCCCTCGACAAAGTATGGCAACATCTATCGTCAGGATGGCGAAGAAGAGGCGGAGTTATGGCAAACCCAACACATTTATTTCAATGCCTTTGCGATGCTATGTTATCGACGGATTCAGGAGCTAATCAATGGACCGCAAGGGTATGTATTACAAAGCACTTCGCCATTGCTGTACTGGGAAAAAGAACAGAGTGAAATTGAAACGGGGAATCAGCCTGAAGCCTTACTGCTAGAAAAACTTAAAATCCATTTAAACATTGTACTGAATATGGCGGAGGAGGGGGACTCTAGAAAAGCACGTGAGGATCAGCCATTTGCACAGCTTAATCACGTGAAGCTATTTTTAAAAGGCTTGGAAAAGACCGGTTTTGCCATTTTTAAGCATATGGATTATGTCTTGTGGCAAGAGATTCCTAATCTGGATGTGTTAAGTACCAGTGTACTGAACAATCAGATCATCACTTCGCCTTTAATCTATGAGCAGTATACACAGCTCTATGATCAACCCGATTGCTGGAAAACTATTCAAGCTAGAATCAAAAATCTTGAAAAAAAGCCTCAACTCTTAGACTTGGAGATGCCTACAGTTACAGTCAAAACATTTCATGATCGACGAACCGGTCAACGTCATGAGCTGAAATCCTGGCTTTTATCTTTTCATCAGGATATCAAACCCAAACAGCTTGCGGATCAACTCCAAGAAAGCATCCAAAAATCTGAGGACTATAAATCTGCGTATGAGGCTGGAAATGGCGAGTACCTAGATTATGTAGTGGCTATTGCACATTTACGCGTGTGTCAGTGGTTAGAAAACGAATTTGCTTATCATGTGAAAGCAGCGATTAAAGTCTCCACGATCAAGCGTTACTATAGTAGTTTTGTGCTTGACCTACTTTGTTGTATTCTAGAACAGCAGATCAATCTAGATACAGCCACTGAAGAGCAGTTTGAGGAAATGTATCGCACGATTGTTGAAGAAAAACTGCTGAATGATCAGAGAAATCATAAAACGACCGCCCAAACCAACAACAATAAAAAATACAATACCTCGGGTTATGCCTTTGATCGGCTGAAAGCTTTTCACCAATACTTAGTCAAGAATCATCGTGCACCGATTGTGCAATATTTATATGAACGTCAAAGTGACGGTTTATTTTTAAAAACCAGACTCATTAGTCCGCAGATGTTTCAATTGATGATACGGATTCTTAGAGGATACCCAGAAGCTTTGGGTCTGACTGAGCAGGATGCAACCTGTCTAGAATGGGTTTATACATTGGCATTTAGACTGGGCTTGCGTATTGATGAAGCTGCCGGGATCTGTATCGATGATTTTGTATCTCCGCAGTTACGAAAACATCCTGACAATCGACAGCTCTATTATGTGTTTGAATCCGCTTTAGATCAGCAGAAAGACGATCGATCTGACCATAAAATGAGAAAAACAATGGGTGATATTGATGATCTCACCCTCAGGATTCGTCTAAATTCTGAGCGTGATCTGAAAAGTGATAATGCCACGCGTCAGTTTGATTTAGTTCATTTCTTAGCACCGGACGAGTTCACAGGATTTTGTCGCTTTTATCAAAACCTGTTACCTGGCTCTAAACCGACTGCAGCAGTCTGCAATAGAAAAACCAAACAGCTCTTTATGCTGGGTGAACAACCTTTATCCAGTACAAATTTATCAAAAATTACCCAGTTGCTGTTTAATACTGTATTAGGGACAAACGATCATCAATATACCTTTCACGCTTTCAGGCATAGTACCGCTTCACATTTGGCTATCCTTTTAAAAGGCAGCATAGCACTGGTACGTTGTTTTACTGACTATGATTCCGAGTTTGGGCGTAAGCTTAAAAAGCACATTTTACCCAGTATGAAGGATGCTTCATCGCGTAGTGCCCAAGCCTGGTCTCGACTTGCGCATCTGATGGGGCATGAAGACATTCGGATCACTGCAAGACATTATCTGCATCATCTGAATATCCTGATTGCTGACATGTTTTATCAAGCAAACCGTGAATATTCACCTCAATTGATCAAGGCATTATTAGGCGATAGTCAGTTGATGCATCGCGATTTCAAAGTTGAATTTCAGTCGAATGAAAGAGATATTTTAAAATTGATGAAGAAGATTCATTCACACACAGAAAATAATTCTCAAACTGCTGCATTAAAGAGCAAGAAAAAGCAGAAGCAGCCTCAACAACAGGACGTATTTTTATACCGTGAAACGTTTTTAGAGGAATACCGGAAGTGGCGGGAAAAAAAAGAAAAAGCAACGATCGATCCTGAAGTATTGAAGTTCATTCAATCGATCAGCCAGCCGTTTTCTCTCTATACAAGTCACGTCAAAAATGATGCTAATCATGAGGATCTTATCGGTTTTACTTGGAATAAAATGGTGACATGGTCTACTCTCTATGAGATTGAGCAACCTTTTAACTTAAATAAAAATGTAACCCAGAAAGATCTTAAACATTTTTTTGATTGTTTAGAAAATAAAATTTCACTTGAAAAAGATCGTCCTATTTTGAACTTTAAGGTATCATCTAAAAATGACTTGATTGACTATCAAAGATTCTTAGATTTTATCAATAAACTTTATTCAAAAGATTTAGATAATTTTGAATGGGATGAATATATTCCGGGTGAATTTAATAATGTAAAAAAGGGTGAGGTGAAAATAAAAAAATATAAAATATGGAATAAAAAAGATAATAATTTTATTCAAAAGATGCTGTTGCAAAGCGTCTTTTACAAGATGAAAGAGTGCCTAGAGGTTCTATCAGAGGTTGACGATATCAACGGAAATTCATCAAAAAAAACACATTGAAATCAGATGGATATTTTTGTTGATTTTACAGCTTTGTTTTTTTTAGCATATTTTTGCAGAAAAGTGAGTTTTTATCGCTCAAAAACTGGGTAATTAAGGGTGAAAATCCAACCCCGGGTTTTAGGCTTTTTGAGTGTTTTTTAGCCTAAAAAACAGCATTGTTGAGACGCAAGACAATAATCACGCTACGTTAAAATTAATTGAAATATTATTGATATAAATAATACCTTTTGTTGTTAATAAAATAATAAATTAAAAGCGATTTAATATGAAATTGAGTGTTGTTTTAAATTAATTGGAGAATCAGTTTTAAATAATGTAACCCTCTATTTTGGGTTGATTTTTTTGGTTTTTTAACCAAATAAAAAGTACGTTTTTTCATATTATGTTGATAATTTTTAATCAATTTTATACATTGCTGAAGATAGAAACTGTATTTAAGTTGAATTAATCTGTTTTGATGAGTTAATGCTCATAAATGAAAATTCCTTATTCTAGCCTTTAGTTAAAACTGCTAATCATAAATATTCTAAAAATAGCCTAAGCTTAATAAGTGGTTCAAAAGGGGCCCAGGCCTTTGCTTTGTCAAAATCTGATTTGCCAAGCAAAGGCCTGGGAATCCGCGAATTTGATTTTTTGTTTTAATAATGCTCAATATTTTAATTTATTGAGGTCCTTTCATAGAATTAATGATTAAAAAAAGTCTAATTTGGTTTGACCAAAGAAAAAGATACAAATATGATAATTACATTACAGTAAAATCTGTAATCAGGCGTGGAAACCTGAAAATTACTACAGAAGCATTAAAACTGCTTTAAGCGGTTTTTTTGTGCTTATTATGCTTAGCTTGCCATTATGGTAGGCCAGGCAGGGCAGTCGATGACTGGCCGTCTTCTGTAGTGCGGTATTTCCACCCCTGTTTGGTCTACCTCCATCTCGTGGAAAAAGATGGTTGTAGATAGTAAAATCTAAACTACAGGTACTCAGCATGAAGATTTCATTATCTCAAATCCCCATTTCTCTTACGTTTCTTTTGTTAGCGCTGACCGGATATTGACGGTCATTTAATTCATCGCTTTAACCAAATTGAACGATATGCACTTTCAAATTTCGTATTTGAGCGAATATAGAGAAGTGCTGCCTGGAGAAAACAAAAAATGGGCCAAACTCGATTACTGACGAATATCATTCAGCGTAAAGTCATGTTGCCAGAAGAAATGTCACCATCAATGCAACGAGACAATTTTGAAGTTGCACTGACTGATTTTGAAAAGCATGCCATCATCAAATGTTTATTTAAAGCGGATAACCAGCGTTCTACTGAATGTTGGAGTGTGCGGGAAATTGCAAACTTTATTGGGAATTGCACAGAAGATCAAAATATCAATTTGTGTATCTTGTATTGGAAAGATATACACGGCAACATCTATATTATCGATGGGGCGCATCGTCTTTCGAGTATTTATGCGTGGGTCAAGAGATATTTTGCAGATGAACAAGCCACTCAAGCGCCTAATTTTAGCGATCAACAAAAAGAAGATATTCGTGACCTGCGAAATCATTTAGGGGATCTGGCTGACTTCCAAAAAATTTGTATTGATCCTAAATTTGCAGAACAAAAATCTAAATTAGACGATATTAAAATCAGTTTCCGGCAAGTGCTTGGTACTCCAGAAGATGCACGACGCGTATTCCAATCGATTAACTCAGATACTAAACGCCTGGATAAATATGAGGAATATCATCTAAGAAGTCGGGGAAGTGATGCATATTATGCGATCTATGCTTGTTGTTATATCAATGACAATAAATCCAATTTAGAAGAGCTTCAATATACACGTTTAAATGCGCTCATCGAGTTGGGGGAGAGGATCCATCAGCTGCTTTTCTCTACCATCTTATTAGATACTGAAATGAGTCATGGCAAAAAAATTGGCTTGGTCAATGAGCTCATGAATATCATCGCGGGTGATCGGATTCATAATATCATGAGCCTGAATCAGGGTGAACGCGTTGAAAAGATCATGTCACATCTGTTTACGGCCCTTTGCAGAATGGCCACTCCTGTAAAAAATACTGGGGTTCCGAGTTTGGGCTTACATCCGTTCTTATATTTTTATAAGGACCAGCGTTTTCAAATTACTTCCTTTCTAGCATGGTTTTCAATTGTGTTTGAAATTCATGAAAGTCGCATGCAGATTCATCATCGAACGATTAGTTTCAAGGACTTCACCCGGGTACGCCGTAGTATTGAGTTCTTGATCGCCAATTTCCCCGTGGCGACCACCGAAACGGTCGGCAAGTTCGGCAGTGGTATCAAGGGCTATGATCGGCTACAAATTGTCTATAAAGCCTTTATTTGCTTAAGTTTGGAAATGGAGGTTGATTTTGATGATGAGGAATGCCTGAATACATTTATTCTGTCCATGTCTAAGGCCTTCAAATACATAAACTTTAATGAGTTTTATGTTGAAAGATTTTTGGGGAATTATGATGATACGGTCGTGAAGCATGTGGTGGGATATGTGGAGTCGATTAGTCCAATCTCGCGCTCAAAGCCCAAATCCTTTTCAGCATTAACCAAAAGTTTACTTAAGCACAATTTTGTGGTGGGTAATCATAACTTTTGCCTCATTTGTGATGGATTGATCTATCTTGATTCTACTGAATCGGATCATCGGATTGCCAAAGCCGTAGGTGGGCAAGGTGTTCTAGAGAATGGTCTGCTGGTTCATCCCATCTGTAATAGGATGAAATCAGATCTGAGTCTGGAACAGATTAGAGCGGATTTGTTTGGTGAATTACTGTATTAATCAACAGAGCGATGAGCTCATTTTTGCAGATGTATCAATGATTAATCACATGATTTAACTTTTGATACATTCAGCCAATATGGTTATTTTTAATTCAGTCCAGAATCACAACCAGAAACTAGCTGTAGTTTCTGAATGACCGTCAAGGTCCTTAGTTTCGCCCATAGATTCCCTCTGTGGGCTTTTTTTGATCAAAAATTGTATAGATGCTCTAAAATAAACCTTTTAGCATTTCATAAGCAATTAGGATTAAGGCTGAGACCATCAGCACAACAAAAATGAGTTCCACTCTAGTTAACATCTTAGTTCCATTTACTTTTCACTTAATTTATATAGCAGTTAACTCGTAGCATCAATGAAATAACATGACATGGAAAATAATCAAAAAGACAGAATTTGGATTTTGATCAGATCTGCTGTTTACATGCTTCTACAGCAGCTTTGAATGTTTCACTTAACCTTTAAACTTTTCTTAAAACTAAATATATTTACATATACATTCTAAAATTTGATAGAATTTATTAAAACTTTAGATTCTAAGTGTAAATAATGAGAAGCGCTAATATTCGACGTGATGGCTACTTAAAATTTCTGAATACATGGCAAGACCGTGATGTCATTAAAGTACTTTCAGGTGTGCGTCGCTCTGGAAAATCCACCTTATTGGCGATGTTTCAACAAGACCTAAAAGCACAGGGTGTACAAGCCGAAAACATCATTGCCATCAACTTCGAATTTATGGAATTTGAAGAACTCACCGATTACCGTAAACTACATGATTATGTATTGTCCAAAGTTGATAAAAGTAAAAAAAACTATGTTTTTTTAGATGAAATACAACATGTTACTAATTTTGAAAAAGTAGTCGACTCTTTATATGTTCGGGATTATATCGATTTATATATTACAGGCTCAAATGCATTCTTTCTAAGTGGAGAACTTGCGACTTTACTTACAGGACGCTATATCGAGCAACACGTTCTACCTCTGTCATTCCAAGAATTTAAACAGTGGCATATTGAAAATAATCCGATCATCCAACAATTATCCAATCGTGATTTGTATGCCATGTATACGCGCAGTAGTTTCCCTTATACGCTTGCCATGACTAGCCAGCAGGAAACTTATGATTACTTGCAAGCGGTCTATGCCAGTGTAATGTTTAAAGATGTTATTCCCCGTTTGAATACTGCCGATATTAACTCTCTCGAGCGTGTCGCAAGATATTTGGCAAGCGTGACAGGCTCACCTATTTCCATCAATAAAATTAAAAATACCTTTGTTTCAAGTGGGGTTAAAATCTCATTTGAAACAGTAAAACGCTATATTCAGGGCTTACAGGACAGTTTGTTATTTTATAGTGCCGCACAATTTAAAGTACGCGGGCGTGAGTTATTACAATCCTCTGAAAAATACTATTTAGTTGATGTCGGATTGCGCCGGATTATGTTGCCTGATGCTAATGCTGATCAAGGTCATATCTTAGAAAATGTGATTTATCTTGAGCTTGTCAGACGAGGTTATACGGTCTATGTAGGGCGGGTTGATGAATATGAAATTGATTTTGTTGCTGTCGATACTTTACAGAATTTAACTTATTATCAGGTGGCATTAGAAACGCTCAATGAGGAGACACTCAGCCGAGAGTTACGTCCATTACAGAAAATTTCTGATTCGTATCCCAAGTATTTGCTTACCTTAGACACGATAGGGACTGAAGCGAATTATAATGGTATTGTAAAAAT
This sequence comes from Acinetobacter seohaensis, assembly GCF_056431365.1. Classification (NCBI taxonomy): domain Bacteria; kingdom Pseudomonadati; phylum Pseudomonadota; class Gammaproteobacteria; order Moraxellales; family Moraxellaceae; genus Acinetobacter; species Acinetobacter seohaensis. Next base: position 22,987 of record NZ_JBWKMK010000024.1, on the reverse strand, counting down.
GAGTGCTCTCGATTGGTTGCTATCTGAAAATAAGTAAAGTTGAGGGTAGACATGTATACTCTTATTTATTAATTAAAAATCAAAGACTTTTCAGCATCATTCAAGAATGTATTCAAGCATAATTTCTGCTCCAATTGTGATGGATCGATTTACCTCGACTCGATTGAGTCAGACTATCATGATTGAGCCAGAGTCGCTTACTGAAAGTAGCGAGAATTGCGCTGGAGTTTCTGAAGGATATTAATTCCTTAGTTTGCCCATTCATCCATGTGGGCTTTTTTTTTGATCAAAATACAGTGCTGTTCTTGCTAAAAAATGACGGCACCCACCATAAAACACAATATTCCAAAAATAATCCAAGGCCAGATCTTTGTCTTCGGTTGTTCTAAATTCTGAGGATTATATTCCGTGTGTTCTAGCGATGTCGGTTGTGGAACACGGGTCTTTTTAGAGTAAGGTTGGTGTTTAGAGTAAGATAGTCCCGTACCTGGAATGCCGACACTGGTTCGCGTACCTTTTTTCCCAATATTTAGAGAAGCACCAGGTTTGCCAATGCTGGCACTGCTGATGCCTTTATGGGTCAGATTAATTTTAAAACCCGGGAATAATTTAATACTTTTACGAAATCTAAAACCCATATTGCTCTCATTCTAAAACTTAGCTCAATTCACGCGCTATACCAGGATCCATGATCTGCTAGAGATCGTACTTTGACGGCTATCATCAGGATACTAGTATATTTTTTATCTGATGATTGCAATACTACCTTTAAATACCGTCAAAAATGTTTACTGTATATTTGCTGTAGGGTAATCTTAAAGCTGCTATTTATTGACTGATTGGTATATGACGACAGATAAGCATGAAGTCCTGCTACGAATGCGAGCGATCGAGCTGCTTGCATACTGGGAAGGTCGTTTGGTTACCAATCGTTTGATGAGCTGGTTTGGACTTAGTCGACAGCAGGCTTCTGCGGATATCAAGCGCTATAATACGCTGTATAACCCCGATGCCTTGATTCATGACCCCTCCGTCAAGGGTTATGTGCCTAAAGCCAGCTTCCAGCCTGTACTGACTACAGCGCATATCAATGAATATCTCAATATGCTCTCGGGCTTGGTCAGTGAATCGCATGCCCTGATTGCGATGCCAGAACCGAATCTTGCAGCAGTTCAATTACCTGATCGCAGTGTACGTCCTGAAGTGATTCGGGAAGTTTTGCGTGCCTGCCGCAACCAAAGTACTTTAAAAATGATTTATGCCTCGATGCAGAATCCGCAGTGGCATGAACGCATCATTTCCCCACACACCCTGGTGTATACCGGTTTTCGCTGGCATGTCCGTGCCTATTGCCATCAGAGCAAGCAGTTTAAGAACTTTTTACTCTCCAGAATTGATCGCACACCTGTTGTGATGGCGATTGAGTCAGTAGACCCTGCTCAGGATCAGCAATGGCATGAAGAAATTGTACTGACGCTGATCCCGAATCCAAAACTGAATGCAGCTCAAAAAGCGCTGGTCGAAAAAGACTTCGGCATGCCTGATGGCAGATTACAGATTCCGGTGAAAAAAGCCCTGGCTCACTATACCTTGCAGCGCTATCAGGCCGCGATCACGCTGGCTGAGGCGGAAGATGCCTTGAAATATCCCTTGGTGTTACAAGGTTCAGATATCGAAAAGCTGTCATCTTACCTGTTTGATCAAGCTTCATAGGAGATTGGCTATGTTAGAACAATTTCATTATGACAGTGACCTAATTGGTGGCTCACTGATGGTACGTGAAAGCCGGCTGATCGCGGATCTGTTATTACGAGAGGCGACTCCAGAACAATGGCATCAGGCCATTCAGATTGACAATATTCTGCAAAAAAGAACGCCTGCTTCAGCCCAACGTAACGCCACTGCCATTCGTAAGCGTCTTGAGCGCTTAGAGCCTGATTTCTGGAAAGCTTTGCGTGATGGGGATGATGAGCTGGCGACCCAGGTGGCTTTTTGTGGCGCATTGGAACGCAACCTGTTGCTGCTTGAGTTTATGGAAACGGTGATGAGAGAGGCCTATATCTCTCAGGCTCAATACCTGGACAGTTATATCTGGTCAGACTTTCTGGAGGAGCGTTCGCAACGCGATCCTGATATCTGTGAATGGAAAGAGTCCAGCAAGAAAAAAATGGGGCAGGTGGTATTTCGCATGCTGGCAGAAGCTGGTTACTTAAAAAGTACCCGTAAGCTGGAGTTGCAACGTGTGATCGTCAGAGCAGAGCTCCGTAGCCTGTTGGAAGAACATTATAAACAACGCATTAAAAGATCTATGGAAGTGTCGGTATGGACGCGTTAGTTGTAGAGGGGCAGCAATGAGTCAAACAATACATGAGCGTCTGAACCAGATTCCAGAGCGAATACTTTCAACCGAGTTTCTCACCGGGCAAGGATTGGGCAATGAAATTGGCTTCTGGATTTTTGATTATGCACCTGAAGATGAGTTGAAGGTGCGCGAATATCTGCATTTTCTAGACGGGATGCTGGAGAAAAAACACAGTCAGCTGAAGGTGGTGAATATCAACCTGCTGCAAGCCGTGGTGGATTATCTGGCTGAGCGTAACTTCATCGATAAAGCCATTCAAATGCAAAAAGCCAAAGGCGATGAGGCGCTGCTCAAAGCGCTGAAAGGCCCACTGCATATGGATAAGTTCGCGCCCTATCTGGTGAGTAAATATGCCACCAATGCACAAGATATTGTGTTGATGACTGGGGTAGGGTCGGTTTGGCCACTGTTACGTGCCCATCACTTATTGAACAGTTTGCATTCGTTACTGGGGCATAAGCCAGTGGTGCTGTTTTACCCAGGTTATTACGACGGTCAAGCGATGAGTTTATTTGGAAAGATTCCAAGCAACAATTACTACAGAGCATTCAGATTAGTGCCTTAAACACGGCAAATAGAAATAAGAATTCGGGGGAATGGATTGAGATGAACATTAAAGAACTTTTTTACAAGCCATTAGATCGTGCGATAAACGGGGTGGTCAAGGCAGATCAGAATGACAATACCACGGTATATCAGGAACTCGATGAGTATGTGGTCACCAATGAACTGGAAAAGCATTTTCGGGACTTTTTCCAGTCTTATGGTACAGACCTAAGCGATCCTTCGATTGCCAACCGAGTCGGTGTGTGGATTTCAGGCTTCTTTGGTTCAGGTAAATCACACTTCCTGAAAACCTTGTCGTATATTCTGGCCAATAAAGTGGTACGCGATGCGGAAGGTAACGAACGCAGTGCTGCAGAATTCTTTGATGAAACTAAAATCCGCGATGCATTTATCCGTGCCGATATTGGCAAGGCCGTTAGCCATCATGCCGATGTCATCCTGTTTAACATCGACAGTAAAGCCAGCTCCAATGATGATGGCAATCCGATCCTGAATGTGTTTTTACGTGTGTTTAACGAGTATCAGGGGTTTAGCGCGGATCATCCACATATTGCCCATATGGAACGTCACCTGAGCCAGAAAGGTGTTTACGAACGCTTTAAACAGGCGTTTGAGGAATCCAGCGGCATGTCCTGGCTAGAGGAGCGTGACGGCTATCAGTTCTATCAGGATGATGTTGAAACCGCGATTTCCCAAGCCCTCAACTTATCTGCTGAAGCTGCGCATAAATGGTTTGAGGATTCTGAGCAGACCTTTAGTGTTTCGGTCGAAAACTTCTGTCAGTGGGTGAAAGAATACCTGGACAGCAAAGGACCCCAGCAACGCATGTTGTTCCTGGTGGATGAGGTGGGGCAGTTTATTGGCAGTGATACCCGCTTGATGCTGACATTGCAAACCATTACTGAAAACCTGGGTACGATCTGTAAAGGCCGCGCTTGGATTATCGTCACCTCACAGGCAGACATCGACGCGGTTCTAGGTGAGATGTCTTCTTCCAAAGCCAATGACTTCTCCAAGATTGCTGGACGTTTTAAAACCCGTTTATCGCTGTCCAGTTCCAATACCGATGAAGTCATCCAGAAACGTTTATTACGCAAAACCCCAGAAGCAGAAGCATTGCTCAGATCGGTGTTTGAGCAAAAGGGCGATATCTTAAAAAATCAGATTACCTTTGACCGTTCAGGTCCAACCCTCAAGAACTATGAGGGGCCAGACAGCTTTATTCATAACTATCCTTTTGCGCCGTACCATTTCCAGCTGGTGCAAAAAGTATTTGAAGAAATCCGTAAAGTCGGTGCGACCGGTGCACACTTGGCCTATGGTGAACGGTCCATGCTGGATGCGTTCCAGATGGCCGCGAATGCGATTGCCACAGATGAAGTCGGGGCACTGGTTCCTTTCCACCGCTTCTATACTTCAGTTGAAGGCTTCCTAGATACAGCGGTTAAACGTACCATCGACCAGGCAGGGCAGAACAAGACCCTGGATGGTTTTGATGTGCAGATGCTGCGTACCCTGTTCATGATCCGCTATGTCGATATCATCAAAGGCACATTGGATAACCTGGTGACTTTGTCGATTGAGAAAATTGATGAAGATAAGCTGGCATTGCGCAAGCGGATTGAAGAGAGCCTGCAGCGTCTGGAAAAAGAGAGCCTGATTACGAGGAATGGCGATGAGTTCCTGTTCCTGACCAATGAAGAACGTGATATCACCCGAAAAATTAAAGCCACTGACTTAGCTGCTTCAGAAGAAAATAAAGAGTTAGCCAATCTCATTTTTAAAGATTTACTCCGGGATCAGAACAAGTACCGCCATCAGGCCAATAAAATGGACTATGTGGTGGGTCGTTTTCTGGATAGCCATAGCCTAGATGGCAAGTATGAGAGTGATTTGAAAGTTGAAATCATTTCTCCTTTAGATACTGAATACAACCTTTACAGCGAAGCCTTTTGTATTGGTAAAAGTGCTGAAGGACAGGTGCTCTTTAAACTCGGTGATGACAAGCAGTTCTTTAATGAGCTCAGAACTTGGCTGAAAACCAATAAATTCATTCGTTTAAATGATGATGGCACCCAGTCCGATATCACCCGTATTCTGACAGACCGTGGCCGTGAGAACCAGGAACGTAAAAAACGTCTGCGTGCCCGGGTCGAGGAAATGCTGCTGGACGCGGAAAGTTATGCCTTGGGTCAACATCTGCAGCTTTCATCTTCTAGCCCTTCCAGCAAGCTGGATGAGGCGTGTCGTTATCTGCTGGAAAACACCTATACCAAACTGAGCTATCTGCAGGTCTATCAGCAGGATGCTTGGCGTGAACTGAACGCCGTATTGACTGTAGATGATATGGCACAGCTCGGATTGTCTCTGGATGGCGGACAGAGCAATCCGAAAGCCCTACAGGAAGTGGAACAGTATATTTCGCTGCGTGCAACCGGTACAGAACGTATTCTGGTGTCTGACGTGGTCGAGCGTTTTGCTAAACGTCCTTATGGTTGGCCGGATGCCGAGATTTTACTACTGGTAGGTCAGCTGGCGGCAATGGGGCGGATTTCACTGCAGTTAAATGGTGGCAGCTTGCAGCTGAAAGAGGCCTTTGAGCCTTTACAAAACAGCCGCCGTCGCCGTGAAGTTGCCATCATTAAAAAGCGTCAGACTGATGATCAGGTGTTGAAACAGGCACGCCAACTCACCCAAGACCTATTCTCGGCCATGGGACCAGCGACAGAAAAAGAGCTGTTTGAATTCTATTTGCACCATTTTAAGACTTGGTTAGCTAACTTTAAGTCCTATAAGAGTAAAACTGATGTCGGACAGTTCCCGGGCAAGAAAGTGATTGAAAAATCGATTCTGGCTTTGGAGCGTTTGCTGGCGAATAGCGACAGCTTTGATTTCTTTAAGGCCGTGGTTGAGAACAAGGACGACTATCTGGATCTGGAAGAAGACTACCGTGATATTCATGAATTCTTTAGTAACCAGATGCCGAGCTGGCAACAACTGCAACAGGCCTTACGTCATTTTGAGAAGAACAAACAGGCACTGGGTAGTGATGAGGTGGCAAAAAAAACCCTCTCCGAATTACACCGTATTGCCACCCTTGAATCGCCCTATGGCCTGTTAAATAAAGTGGCTGATTTGGTTCGCACAGTGGAAAGCGTCAATGAGAAATTGCTGACTGAGAAGCGCAATCAGGCGATAGAACACATTGATGACAAGATCAAGCAGCTGGAAGCCGAGATTAAAAACAGTGGCATCGCTACCGCTGAGCTGAGTAACAAGCTACTACGTCCGCTGCAATTGCTCAAAGCGGATATTGAAGTGGAAACTAGCCTGTCCACCATCTATATGCTGCAAACCCAAACCGCCGTCGAGCGTTTTGATGAAGCCTTGTATGAGTTGGAAAGTGAAGTTCAGGCGGAAATCCAGCGTCAGGCCAAAGCGGCACAACTGGCTCAGAGCAAAGTAGAGAGTGTAACCAACACTGCAACCACCTCCAGCCCAGCTACATCAACACCTGCTGCGAGTCCGGTACAGCCTGCGACAGCCGTAGTGCCACCGAAACCTGTTGTCGAAGTCGATGTCGCCAGCATTTACAGCAAAACCTCCAGCAGTGTCTATCTGGAAACAGAAGAATCAGTGGATCAGTTTGTAGACGCACTCAAAGCTGAATTGAAAAAAATTGTGAGTGATAAAAAGCGTGTGCGTATCCGCTAACTCGGCTTAGGGATATCGGCATCAGTCATTGATTAAAGGTTTAAAGATGAATACCAGTCATATTAAAAAATACGCACCGCAAGCACGTAACGATTTTATCGCAGCCATGCGCAAGCAGGCCGCCAAGTATGGCATCACCGCAGACCGCATTTTACCGGCTGAACAGAAAGGCGACTTGCTGCTGATTGGCGATCAGGTTTTTCCGCTATCCGTCATGAAACCTCGTGACAAGCTGATCAAACGCATTCAAACCAGCAGTTTTGAGCAGACGATTGATTATATTGCTTACAGCTGGTTTAACCGTCTCTGTGCGATTCGTTACATGGAATGCAAAGGCTTACTGGATCATGGTCGCCGTGTACTGAGTAGTGCAGATGGTAGTGCAGGCTTGCCACAGATTCTGGAAGAATGTCTGGATATTGACCTACCAGGTTTAGATGCCAGCCGTGTGGCTGAATTGAAGCTGGATGGCAATAAAGACGAAGAACTCTATCGTGAACTGTTACTGGCGCAGTGTCATGCGTTGAATCAGGTCATGCCACTCCTGTTCGAACAGGTGTCTGATGAGTCAGAACTGTTATTACCGGATAACCTGACCAAAACTGACTCATTGATCCGTGATCTGGTCAGCAGCATTCCGGAAGAAGACTGGTCGGATGTACAGATTATTGGCTGGCTGTATCAGTTCTATATTTCTGAAAAGAAAGATCAAGTCATTGGTAAAGTCGTCAAAAGTGAAGATATTCCTGCCGCAACACAGCTCTTCACCCCGAACTGGATTGTAAAATATCTGGTACAGAACAGTGTGGGTCGTTTATGGATGATGGCACAGCCTGATAGTACGCTTGCCAGTGAGTGGGAATACTATATTCAGCCAGCGGAACAGACCGATGAAGTCAATGCCCAGTTAAAACAGCTGATAGATGTGCGGATCAGTGAAGATGGCGATACTTTAAACCCTGAAAGTATTACGGTGCTCGATCCTGCCTGTGGTTCGGGGCATATTCTGGTGGAAGCCTATGATTGCCTGAAAGCGATTTACTTAGAACGTGGTTACCGCAGTCGGGATATTCCGCGTTTGATTCTGGAAAATAACCTGTACGGTATTGATATTGATACCCGTGCAGCACAGCTCGCCAGTTTTGCGCTGTTGATGAAAGCACGTGAGGATGACCGCCGTTTATTTAGCAATCCACCGAAGCTGAATATTATTGCGCTACAAAATAGTCAGCCTGAACGTTTAGATGCATTCAGTCAGGACTTGGCAAGTACTGGTATTGCACAGGCAGATTTAAAAGAACTGCTGGACTTATTTGAACATGCTTCGACCTTTGGTTCTTTGATTCAAATTCCTCAAGCATTTGCTAAAAAACTACCTGACTTAGAAACCAAGCTGAATACAGCTTTAGAGTCAGGGGATATTTTTGCGCAACAGTCAGCGCAAGAGTTATTGCCTTTCGTTCAACAGGCTAAATTACTTGCTAAACAATATGATGCCGTGATTGCCAACCCGCCGTATATGGGGAATAAGTTTTATGTGCCTACGCTAAAAAAATTTATTGAAAAGAATTATAAGGTTGCAAAAGGTGATTTATATACCTGCTTTATGGTTAGAAACTCTTCTTTATCTAAAGCAGGTGCATTAATTGGCATGATTACAATTCCTAACTGGATGTTCTTATCTAGTTATGAAGATTTAAGAATATGGTTGTTTGAAACCACAAATTTACAAACGATGAGCCATAATGGTCGTGGTGTTTTTGGGTCTGATTTTGGTAGCTGTGCATTTATATTTCAAAAGGCTCCGATTTTAAATTACAAAGGAGCGTATAAGAGACTATTTGAAAAGCAAGGCAGTGTTTCTTCCAATGAAGAATTGGATGAAGCATTTAAATTATCTAAATGTTTTTATGCTTCTGTAAATGACTTTAAGAAAATTCCTGGTAGTCCCGTGGCTTATTGGGTGAGTGATAAAGTCGGAGAAATTTTTGAGAAAAGTCCTTCCTTAGGAGAGGTAGCTGATGCACGACAAGGGCTTGCAACGGCTGATAACAATCGCTTCTTACGCTTATGGTCAGAAATTAATATCTCTCAAGTCGGCTTTGGGATGAAGAGTAGTGGCCAAGCACAATTATCAGGTAAGAAATGGTTTCCTTACAATAAAGGCGGAGAGTTTAGAAAGTGGTATGGCAATCAAGAACTTGTCGTGAATTGGGAAAATGATGGTTATGAAATAAAAAACTTTGTAGATGCAAATGGTAAACAACGATCTAGACCACAAAACACAGAATTTTACTTTAGACAATCAGTGAGTTGGTCATTCATAAGTGCCTCATATTTTGGTGTTAGATATTATCCAACAGGTTTTATATTTGATGTCGGAGGGTCTTCTTTATTCCCAAAACATAATCACTACAAAGTAATTACTGGATTCTTGTGTTCATATATAGCTCCACAATTAATGAAAGTCGTTAATCCTACTGTAAACTTTCAGGTAGGTAATATTCAACAATTACCTTATATTGAAGTGACCGAAAAAAATAACCATGTAGAAACATGCATTCAAATTGCAAAGTATGACTGGGATTCTTATGAAACATCATGGGACTTTACTGAGAACCCAATCATCCGCACTCAACAGCTAAACTTAGAACACGCCTTTACAGCCTGGCAGCAACAAAACTCTGACGCCGTGGCGGAAATGAAACGTTTGGAAGAAGAAAACAACAAGCTGTTCATTGACGCTTACGGTTTACAGGATGAACTGACGCCTGATGTACCAGATGAGCAAATTACCCTCACCCGTGCTGACCGTGAAAAAGACAGCCAGCGTTTAGTCTCTTATGCTCTTGGTTGCATGATGGGACGTTATAGTCTGGACGAACCAGGTCTGATCTATGCCCATGCAGGCAATCAAGACTTTGATGCCAGCCGCTATCAAACATTCCCAGCCGATGCTGACGGTATTATTCCACTGACCGAAATGCACTGGTTTGAAGATGATGCGACGCATCGTATCCAAGAGTTCTTAACTGCCGTTTGGGGCAAAGACACGCTGGATGCCAATATGCAGTGGCTGGCAGAAAGCTTAGATAAAAAAGCCAGTGAAACAGCTGAAGATACCATTCGCCGTTACCTCGCCAGCAAGTTCTATAAAGACCACATGCAGACCTATAAAAAGCGCCCGATCTACTGGTTATTTAGCAGTGGTAAACAGGGGGCTTTCCAAGCATTGGTGTACTTGCATCGTTATAACGAAAGTACCTTGGCACGTATGCGTACTGAATACGTCATGCCACTGATTTCCAAAATGGCAGCCTATGCTAACTCTCTAGAAACTGCCAAAGAAAACAGTGACTCGGCGGCTGAAATAAAACGCATCGAGAAAAAATTGCAAGATTTGCATAAGCAACAGGCTGAACTCAGTACTTTTGAAGAAAAGCTGCGTCATTATGCCGATCAGCGTATTACGTTAGATCTGGATGATGGGGTGAAAGTCAATTATGGCAAGTTTGGGGACTTGTTGGCTGAAGTCAAAGCGATTACGGGGGAGAAATGATGAATACTTTTTCTCCGGTACTAGACCTTGATGAGGTCGTTGCATGAACTTAAGTCAACTTCAACAAGGCCTGGAACAAGCCTTTTATACTGAACAGCATCGAATTGTCTTTTGGTACGATGCAGAACAGTCATTTACTGAAGAAATCAAAGCCCTAGAGCTAAATGATGTCCAGATTCTGAATATGGCAGAAGAATCCAGCCTTGCGATTAAGCTTAAACTGGAACTTGAGGATCAGCAGGGCAAATACTTGCTGTATTTTCCAAGTCCTGAGCCTGAAACTGAAAAAGACTGGTTACTGGACATCAAGCTGTATTCACGTAGCTTTTATGCCGATCGTTTCTCAATTATCTTCAATGAGCTGGGTTTACAGCAGCAGAGTCTAAGAGAACATCTGGTCAAACGTGAAGAATTCCTCAAAGCCAAAGCCCGTCTGAGTACATTGAAACGCTATATCCAGCCTGATGCAGATGCACAGGATCTGGATATGGCCATGATTGCAGCTGTGGTCAAGGCCGACAGTGCCGAACTCATGCATATCGTTCTGGCACTGGCAGATGAAATGGTACAGCAGAACCTGGTTCTGGAAGTCAATCCGGAATCCTTTGCTGAACTGGAAAAATTCCAACTGGTGCCGGCTTTGGTCACCGCATTACAGGCGGAAATTGGTTATCCAGCATCGGTTGAAGAATTGAATGGGGAAGCACCATTCAAGCTCGGTACGTTCTTTATCCGTTTGATGAGCACAGGTTTTTGTGAAAGCTTGGGCGATGTACCGCTATGGGCTCAAGAACTGGTGATGTCATCAGTCAGCTCCCGTGCAACAGCCAGAGCCTTTTTGTCGCGCTGGAGAGACAGTTCCAAATACTACCCAACCTTCGATTCACTCTCCCAGACCGTGGCCAATGCACTGCGGATCCAGGAGAAGGTCGGGGCCTTTGATCTGGAGCAGCTGCTCGATGTGATGACTTTTGAAGTGATTGAACAAAAGATCATTGTCGATCTGGCCAGCCAGATCCCTGCAGCAACCAAAGCTGAACTGGAACATTTCAGAACGATTATTTCTACCCGTCTGGATGGTTATTGGGCTTCCAAACATAAGGATGATGCAACACGCCGTAAATATCGTACTGTCTATACTGCGTTGCAGGCAGCCATTGAGCTGTTTAGCCTGCGACAGCAGTTTGATGCCGGTTTCTATTTCGACTCCAGTGAAGCTTTGTATAAAGCCTACGAGCAGGAGTTGTATCGCTTTGATATGGCCTATCGCCACTACAGTGCTGCTTCTCAACGCGCTCATGTCGATATCCTGAAAAAACTCGATGAAGAAGTCGAAAATTGCTATTCCTACTGGTTTATTGACCACTTGGCACGAAACTGGGGCGAGCGTGTAGAAGCTGAGCAACGCTTGAATGTCTGGAAAGTGGCAGATATCCCAAATCAGCAGAACTTCTACGATACCCACGTCAGACCCTTACTCAATTCTGCAACGAAACGCCGTATTGTGGTAATTATCAGTGATGCTTTCCGTTATGAAGCTGCGGTAGAGTTGCGTGATCGTATCAATGAAAAGCGTTATTCTGAAGCGACCTTGTCTTCACAGCTGGGTGTTGTCCCAAGTTACACCACACTTGGCATGGCCTCGTTGTTGCCGCATCAGACTTTGGAGTACAAAGAGGCCGCAGGTGATGATGTTTTAGTAGATGGGCAGTCCAGCAAAGGGACTGCAGCACGATCCAAAATTCTGGCTGCCTATAATGGATTGGCGGTTACCGCTGAAACGGTAAAAGGTTGGTCGCGTGATGAAGGCCGTGAAGCACTTAAAGACCATGATTTGATTTACGTTTATCACAACGTGATTGATGCTCGGGGCGACAGTGCCTCGACAGAATCAGAAACCTTTATGGCGGTGGAACATGCCATTGAAGAGCTGACTGAACTTAGCCGCAAAATCTTGATGCATTTCAATATTTCTACCCTGTTGATCACAGCCGACCATGGCTTCTTGTTCCAGCAAAGTAAACTGGAATCTGCGGATCGTTCAAGCTTGACTGAAAAACCTGCCAATACATTGAAAAGCAAAAAACGCTATGTGATTGGGCATGGTTTACCAGAGAGCAAGGAAGCATGGAAAGGCTCAACCCAAGCTACGGCAGGCACACGATCTGCGACTGATTTCTGGATTCCAAAAGGGGCGAACCGTTTCCATTTTGTAGGAGGCTCACGTTTCGTGCATGGTGGCATCATGCCTCAGGAAATCGTGGTGCCTGTACTAACGGTAAAACAGCTACGTGGTGAAAAGGCTGGACAGCGGACCAAGCGTAAAGTTGAGGTCATTTCTACCAAATCCACGCTGAAAATGGTCAATAACATCCAGAAGTTTGATTTGATGCAAACTGAAGCTGTCAGTGAGCTGGTCATGCCAGTGACTTTATCCATTGCCATTTATGATGGGGATCTTAAAGTTTCTAGTGAAGAAACTTTGACTTTTGATAGCAGTACCGACTCTGTTGCCGATCGGGTCAAGCAGGTCAGGCTGTCATTGTCTGGCACTGATTTTGACCGTAAGAAAGATTACTTCCTGGTACTGAAGGACAAAGACCTGAATATCGAGATGCAACGCTATAAGGTCACCATTGATTTGGCATTTACCGATGACTTCTTCTAATAACGAATTAACGATAGAGCGTAGCCTACATGGAATCTGCTAACGATAAAGAACTCGATCAGCTGCTGAATGAACACTTTGCTGGGCGGGTAGTACGCAAGGATCTGACCAAACTGATTAAAGAAGGGGCCAATGTCCCTGTCTATGTACTCGAATACCTGCTGGGGATGTACTGTGCCTCGGATGACCCAGAGATCATTGAACAGGGACTACGTAACGTAAAGACGGTTCTGGCAGAGAACTATGTACGACCTGATGAAGCCGAGAAGGTGAAATCCCTGGTCCGTGAACGGGGCAGTTATAAGGTCATTGATCGGGTGACCGTAAAGCTGAATGAGCGTAAGGACAAATACGAAGCCTCCTTTAGTAATCTGGGTATCAAAGATGCCGAAATCTCGGCAGGCATCGTTAAAGAGTATGAAAAATTACTTGTTGGTGGTATCTGGGTCATTGCTACGCTCAGTTATTATTTTGAAGAAGGACAGACTAGTTCTCCATTTGGGGTGAGTTTACTCAAGCCGATTCAAATGCCGAATATGAATATGGATGAACTTTTCAGTGGCAGAGCAGCATTAAGCACTGATCAGTGGCGCGAGAGTTTAATCCGTTCGATCGGCATGGAACCGGCTTCGTTAAAAGAGGACGTGCAATGGCACCTATTAGCGCGTATGGTTCCGTTCGTTGAAAATAACTATAACGTCTGTGAACTTGGACCACGCGGTACCGGGAAAAGCCATATTTACAAAGAGTGTTCACCGAATAGTATTTTAGTCTCCGGTGGACAAACGACTGTCGCCAACCTGTTCTATAACATGAGTAGCCGCCGTATTGGTCTGGTGGGGTTGTGGGATGTGGTGGCCTTTGATGAAGTTGCCGGTATTTCCTTTAAGGACAAAGATGGCGTACAGATCATGAAAGACTATATGGCCTCAGGATCTTTTGCCCGTGGTCGTGAACAGATGGAAGCCTCAGCTTCGATGGTTTTTGTGGGTAATATTAACCAAAGTGTTGAATCCTTGGTGAAGACTAGCCACTTATTGGCTCCTTTTCCTGAAGCAATGATCGATTCAGCATTCTTTGATCGCTTTCATGCCTATATCCCGGGTTGGGAAATTCCGAAAATGCGCCCGGAATTCTTTACCAACCGTTATGGCTTGATCGTTGATTATCTGGCTGAGTTCTTCCGGGAAATGCGTAAGCGTAGTTTTGCGGATGCCATTGAGAAGTACTTTAAGCTAGGGAATAACCTGAATCAGCGTGATGTGATTGCCGTTCGCAAGACGGTTTCTGGATTGATGAAGCTGCTCTACCCACATGGTCAATTTAACAAAGAAGATGTACGGCAATGCCTGGAATATGCGCTGCAGGTGCGCCGTCGGGTCAAAGAACAGCTGAAAAAAATTGGGGGGATGGAATTCTATGATGTGCATTTTAGCTATATCGACAATGACACCCTAGAAGAGCATTTTGTTTCGGTAAAAGAGCAGGGTGGAGGTGGACTTATTCCCGAAGGTCCTGCTAAACCAGGCTTCCTGTATACCATCGGGCTGAGTAATAAGGGCATGCCAGGCTTATACCGCTTAGAACTTCAAGTGACCAAAGGTTCTGGAAAATTGGCGACATCTGGCTTATGGAATTCAAGCAGTGCCAAGGAGCAGGTCAAAATCGCATTTGACTACTTCAAGGCCAATGCATCCAGAATATCGGGGGGGAGTAAGGTGCTGGAACATGATTTCCATTTACATGTGGTGGAATTACAGAATACCGGGCCGCTCAGCCATCTTGCTCTGCCAAGTTTAGTGGCTTTCGCTTCTGGCCTCTTAGGACGATCGGTTCAAAGTCAGATGGTGGTACTGGGTGATATGAGCTTGGGTGGTTCAGTGACTCCGGTGGAAAGTATTGCCGAATGTCTGCAAGTTGCTTTTGATGCGGGTGCCAAGAAGGTTGCTTTGCCAATGAGTAGTGCGGCAGATATCCCAACGATTCCTGTGGAACTGTTTACCAAGTTCCAGACCAGCTTTTATGCAGATCCGGTAGATGCTGTGTTTAAGGGGCTAGGGGTGGATTAATTTCATATCTGTCTGGAAGAGTTACAGTAGATTGTTTTAAATTCAGTTTCTCAAGTTAAACACCATGTTGTAAAAGCATAATACTGCCTCTTTTAAAGAGCTAGTATTTTAGGGGGGATTACCCTTCATTTTTTCTTGATCAGATATCTGTTGTACTTTGACAGGATTTTGTTGATCTAAATATTTTTGATACCAAACACGCAATGTTTCAGGAGTACAACCGATTTTAGGATCAATAGCTGTGATTGCTGCCCAAGTAGAAGGATAATCTTTTTCAGATTCAATTAGTAATTGAACCGCTCTTTCTCTGATTTCAGGGGGCAATTTTACTTTGCCATTTGTAAGGTAAAAGGGGTCAATTTTAGAATGCCGTTGACAATGTATCGCCTTTTGAGTTTGAAGCAATGTACAATGATAAGATTAACCCGTTAGGTCAGGTGGCCTAACTTAAATAAAAAGTCTCCGACAAACCCGGTACGGTTCACTATCTATTGTTATTCTTACCTGAAATTGATGTGAGCTTATAGAGACAAGGTAAATTTGCAAAAGTGCCGGCTATTCAGTGTTCATTGAATGTTTAATTTAATTTATTAAGCTTGACCTTGGAGTGGCTCTAAGCCTTATACTTGGTACAAATTTTTCGATTGTTATGATGATGCGTTCTACTACATGGATTACAGTCTTGGTTGGATTGTTCATGTTCCAAAGCTTTTGGAATGTGGCGGCGGCCTTTTGTGTCCATGAACAACAGCCTCAATCACAGCAGAGTTATCATTTTGGTCATCACCAAAATACCTTGTGTGCCAGCGATAGTCGTCAACACGATCATAATGGACAGTCAGAAAACATAAAAACATTCAGTAGCGATTTAGAAATCGGTGAAGATCATCAAGATCATCTACCATCGATGACGCATTTGATTGTACAAAATGAAAAAGTAGATGTGTTTCATCCAAGCTCTGAAGTTAAAGTGAATCCACAATTTCATTGGAAAAACAGCTATCAGGCTCCTGACCTGTTTCAACAAAGCCCACCTCCCGAATTTTCCCCGCTCATGGTGGGGTAGCCTAAAACATTCCCACCACTTTTATTATTTAAATAAGTGGGAAAAATCATGTCTTCACAATCAATTATACTCTTGCGTCATAGCTTGGTTGCTTGTATATGTGCAGCGGCTATGCAATATAGCTATGCTGAAAACGTTACCAGCTTTGAATCCGCTTTAGCAAAAGTACAAAGTTACCAGACTCAAGACAAGCTGTGGCAACAAGTTCAGCAAATATCTGAATTGAATATTCAGCAAAGTCGGTTATGGCAGAATCCAAGTATAAGTTTAGAACAGTCTGGCTTTGGCTCAGGTCAAGAACAGGAATTCAATGTTGGCGTTAGTCAACCTCTAGATCTATTTGGTCAGCGTAAGCTGAACCGGGTGATTGCCAATACCTCGAATCAACAAATCCAATTGCAACAGCAATTATGGAAGGCACAAAGCCAACTGATTGTTAAATTTGCATGGTCGCAATTTGCACTTGCTGAGGTTGAGCAGTCTGCTTATTCAGTACAGTTAAAAACAAGTAAAGCCAATCTGGACAGTGCCCAGAAACGCTATCAGGCAGGCAGTATTGCCCTGGTTGATTTTGAGCGTACCCAAATTGAAGCGCTAGAAATCCAACGACTTTATCAGCAAGCGATGCTGAATAAACAAGCTGCCGGTCGTCAGCTGTCTAATTTGTGGGGGGGAGAAACATCTTCACATCTTCAATTGAATAAAACCGCTATCCCTTGGCCAGAGCAAAGTCTCCAAACTGTGCAACGGTATATTGCTGAAGGGTGGCTAGAAAAATTCTATGCCTTGAACATTCAGCAATCGGATCATCAAATTGAAAATTTAAGAATTCAGGCACGTCCCAATCCGACTTTAAATGTAGGCATGAAACGTAGCAAAACCCCTAATGAAAGCAACGATACGACTTTGGCAATCGGCGTGGCTATTCCACTGAATATTTTCAACCGCCAGCAATATGCGATCCCGATGGTCCAGCAACAGCAAATATTGCTGAACCAACAGCAGCAGCGTGAGCTGAAGCAACAAATACTCAATATTGCCAACAGCATGCATCAGCTCAAAGGTTTACGTAGCCAGTTCGATGCCACAACAGCACAAGTTACTTTGGCGACCAAAGTTCAGAGCCGTACTTTACAAGGGTTTCAGGCAGGGAAACTGTCCATTACCGACGTTCAGCAAGCAACCACCCAACTGCAGAATCTTCGATTGGGTCAATTACAAATTCTACGTCAAGCTTGGCAAACTGCCCTCGCAGCTGAGGCACTCAGTATTGGCACAAGTTATGAAGAAATTAGCCGTTCGGATGCCTATACACAACTGAATAAAAAGGCAGTCGAAGCATCGCAAAATTTAATCAATGGGGGAGCACGATAAAATGAACGCCAAGCAAAACGGAAAAATATCCCAGTCTCTCATGATTGCAATTTTGATTCTGATTACGGTCTTGGTCAGTCTGGTTATTTGGTTAAGTTCAAAAAAAACTGAATCTGAGGGGCATGGTCATGATGAGGGAAATGCCGAACATTCTGATGAAGATAGTTCTGAAGAAGGACATGCTGAAGAAGGCGAAATACAACTGACCAGCCAACAAATGGTTGAACAAGGTTTAAAAGTTGCTGTTGCATCCACAGGATTGGTTGAAAAGCTGACAACCCTGCCAGGTAAATTGGTGGTGAATACCGATCAACAAGCGCATATATCGCCTAATTTTAGTGGTCATGTCGAGCAGGTCAATGTGGCTTTAGGACAGAGCGTGCAAAAAGGACAAACGCTGGCTGTACTAATCGTGCCTGAACTGATCGACCAACAGGCAAATCTGCGTATGGCACAGGTGAATCTGGATTTGGCCCGTAAAGATTACCAGCGCGAACAGCAACTCTGGTCACAGGGGATTTCTGCCAAACAGGATTACCAGCGTGCCGAAAATGCCTACCGTCAAGCGCAGATTACTGTCCAGTCCTCACAAGCACGTTTAAATGCATTAGGTGCAAGTGGCAATAACAATGGGCGTTTTCTGATTAAAGCACCGATCTCTGGGGTGATCAGTCAAAAAGATATTGTGGTCGGTGAAAATGTGCAACTGGCTAATCAGCTCTTTGTCATTGAACAGCTGAAAGATTTATGGCTTGAGTTTAATTTGCCGAATCAATTCTCAGGTCAACTGCAAGCCGGGCAAAAAATTGACTTTAAAGTGAATGATTCAGATCAAATCTATAAAGCTACTGTACAAAGCTTAACCTCTCAGGCAGATGTACAAACAGGGCGTCTGGTGGTGCGCGCAAAACTCGATGCGCAAGCTACTGAGTTGCGTTCTAATGTGCTAGTGAGAGTGTTGATTCCGGAAGCTACAGCAAAATCAGCCCTTCGGATTCAAAAGTCTGCGCTGCAAAGTATTGAAGGTGAAGACAGTATTTTCATCGTAGATTCAGAACAAAAAGGTCAAGTCCACTTAAAAGCACAGAAAGTGCAATTGGGGCAGGCTTCAAGTGATGGACAATGGCTTGAAGTGATTTCTGGGCTGACTGAAGGGCAGAAGTATATCGCTCAAGGCAGTTTCTTGTTGAAATCTGAATTAGAAAAAGACGAGGCAGGCCATGAACATTAATTCTGATCTGCCAAAACCAGAAGGTTTATTCGAACGAATCATTCAGTTTTCCATACAAAATGCGATTTGGGTGTTGCTCTTTGTCTGTACCTGGATTGCGGTCGGGGTGTATAGCTATCAGAAACTCCCGATTGATGCTGTACCCGATATTACCAATACCCAAGTCCAGATTAATACTCAAGCCAAGGGTTTTACTGCGCTTGAAGTCGAACAGCGGATTACCTATCCCATTGAAAATGCCATGGCTGGCATTCCGGATCTGGAGCTTACCCGTTCCATATCCCGTTATGGACTCTCTCAAGTCACCATTGTCTTTAAAGATGGGACTGATATTTATTGGGCCCGTCAGCAGATTAACCAACGGATACAGGAGGCGCAATCTGAGTTGCCTGCACAAATCGCACCGACGATGTCCCCCGTTTCTACGGGTCTCGGTGAGATTTATCAATGGGTACTGAAGGCAGATCCGAATGCGAAAAAGCCGGATGGAACTGCATACACGCCGATGGATTTGCGTGAGATTCAGGACTGGATTGTGCGTCCTCAACTGCAACGTGTTAAGGGAGTTGCAGAGGTCAACAGTATTGGTGGTTTTGAAAAAACCTATGTGGTCTCTCCCGATTTAAACCGGATGCAGCAACTGAATATCTCATTAGAACAACTGCAACAGGCTTTAGCGCAAAATAATGAGAACCGAGGTGCAGGTTATATTGAAGACAATGGTCAGCAACTGACGGTACGTGTACCGGGTGCATTCAATGGGCTTTCTGATATTGAGAACACCATGCTGGGTAGCCCAAATGGCAGCCCAATTCGGGTTGGTGATATTGCGCAAGTCTCTATTGGGCATGATTTAAGAACCGGTGGGGCAACCTATAACGGCAAAGAAACCGTTTTAGGGGTTGCCATGATGGCGATGGGTGGAAATAGCCGGACTGTTTCTAAAGCTGTGGATGCCAAGCTTCAAGATATTCAGAATAGTTTGCCTAAAGGGGTAGTGATTGAAACGGTGTACGACCGTACTACCTTGGTTGAGAAGGCGATTAAAACCGTTCAGAAAAACTTGGTAGAGGGAGCAATCCTGGTCATCATCATTCTGTTCCTGTTTTTAGGGAATATCCGTGCTGCCTTGATTACTGCCTGTGTCATTCCACTCTCTATGCTGTTTACCTTAACCGGGATGGCACAGAAAAATATCAGTGCCAATCTGATGAGTTTAGGTGCACTCGATTTCGGCATCATTGTCGATGGTGCTGTGGTGATTGTCGAAAACTGTATCCGGCGTTTAGCCCATACACAGCAACTGTTAAAACGACCTCTCACACAAAGTGAACGCTTTAAGGAAGTTTTTCTGGCTGCCCGCCAAGCACGTCGTCCTCTTATTTTTGGTCAGCTTATTATTTTGGTGGTGTATTTGCCGATTTTTGCTTTAAGTGGTGTGGAAGCAAAAATGTTCCATCCGATGGCATTGACAGTGGTACTCGCCCTTGTTGCAGCCATTATTTTATCGATCACCTTTGTGCCTGCTGCTGTGGCATTGTGGGTCAAAGGCGATATTCAAGAAAAAGAAAGTCGTTGGATGTTATGGCTAAAAGCTAAATATCAGCAAACTCTTGATATTTCGTATCAATACAAAGCAGTTGTGCTGACTTTTGCACTGTGTGTATTAGTGATTACGGGATTTATCAGTACCAAACTCGGCAGTGAATTTGCACCACAGCTCAGTGAAGGAGACTTTGCGGTACAACAGTTACGTTCACCAAGTACAGGCTTAGAAGAGTCTTTACGTATTCAGGAGAATACTGAAAAACTTCTTTTAAAGAGTTTCCCTGAAATTAAGGCAGTATTTGCCAGAACGGGTACAGCCGAGGTTGCAACAGATGTCATGCCACCCAATATTTCAGATGGCTATATCATGTTAAAGCCTCGTTCAGAATGGCCAAATCCTAAAGAAAGTTTAGATGAATTACGTGGCCGTATGGTGACGTATTTAGCCACGATTCCAGGCAATAATAGTGAATTTTCACAACCGATTGAACTCCGATTTAATGAATTGATCTCAGGTGTGCGTAGTGATGTTGGTGTGAAAATCTTCGGTGATGATATGAATGTCCTCAATACTGAGGCGACTAAAATCTCCAAAATCATTCAGCAAATATCGGGTAGCAGTGCCGTGAAAGTTGAGCAGACCTCAGGTTTGCCATTACTGAATGTCGAGGTAAATAAAACTTTGGCTGCACAATATGGTTTGAGTGTGCGTTCAATTCAAGACCTTGTGGCAACCAGTATTGGTGGACAAAGCGTGGGAGAGATTTTAGAAGGCGATCGTCGTTTTGATTTTGTTATCCGTCTTGGAGAGCAAGACCGTAGTGTCGCATCTGTTTCCCAGTTACCTATTCAGCTTCCAAATGGTGGCAGTATTTTATTGTCGGATGTCGCGCAAGTCTCGACCATTGAAGGAATCAACCAAGTCAGTCGAGAAAATGGTAAACGCCGAGTTGTGGTTACAACGAATGTTGAAGGGCGTGATTTAGGGTCTTTTGTTTCTGATGTACAGACACAGCTCAAAGCATACACTTTGCCAAGTGGTTATTGGATAGAATATGGCGGTCAGTTTGAAAATTTGGCTTCAGCCAAAGCACGGATGCAAATCGTGATTCCACTGGCTTTAATCACTATCTTTATTTTACTGATGGCGGTCTTTCACAATGTCAAAGAAAGTCTATTGGTCTTTACCGGGGTACCCTTTGCCTTGACCGGTGGTGTGCTGTTCCTTTGGCTAAGGGATATTCCATTATCGATGTCAGCTGGAATTGGCTTTATTGCCTTATCTGGTGTTGCAGTCCTCAATGGACTGGTAATGCTGACCTTTATTAAGGAATTAAGGGACAAATATCCAGTGCATAAAGCCGTGTGGCAAGGGGCTATTTTGCGCTTAAGACCAGTGTTGATGACAGCTTGTGTGGCTTCACTGGGTTTTGTACCAATGGCGCTGGCAACCGGAACAGGGGCTGAGGTTCAACGGCCACTGGCAACCGTAGTGATTGGCGGGATTATCTCTTCAACATTACTAACTTTGGTGCTGTTACCCGTGCTTTATCGTTGGATAAATGAAAAGAAAGTTTCTTAATCCAATAGATTAGTCGATTTACAGCAGAGATATTGGCTGTTATCCAATATCTCTGCTCATCATAAATAGAATAAGGAAAATATTTTATGTCAGAACATCATGATCATAGCCATGCGGTTGTTACTGAAGAAAATAGTAAGAAGTTAATGGTTGCCTTAGGTTTAACGACTACTTTTTTAATAGTAGAAGTTGTCGCTGCTTTTATTACCCAAAGTTTGGCTTTGTTATCTGATGCAGCTCATATGTTTACTGATGTAGCCGCTTTAGCTATTGCTCTTGCCGCTATCAAAATTGGTAAAAAAGCCGCAGATGATAAAAGAACTTTTGGCTATCAGCGATTTGAAATTTTAGCGGCTCTGTTTAATGCGGTGATGCTTTTTGTGGTAGCAATATATATTGTATATGAAGCTTATCAACGTTTTACGAATCCTGCTGAAATTCAAAGTGTTGGAATGATGATTGTCGCGGTCATTGGTTTGGTCATAAATTTGATTTCAATGAAAATCCTTTCTGCTAGTGCTGAAGGAAGTCTAAATATAAAAGGTGCATATTTAGAAGTTCTTAGTGATGCTCTAGGATCGATAGGCGTGATTATCGGAGGAATAGTTATTTATTTTACCCAGTGGATGTGGGTTGATACCGTAATCGCTGTGTTAATTGGCTTCTGGGTCTTACCTCGAACTTGGATTTTATTAAAACAAAGTATTCATATTCTGCTTGAAGGAGTTCCTGATGAGATTGATATTGAGTCGTTAAGAAATGATTTATTGAAGCTAGAGGGCGTTGAAGGGATTCATCAGTTGAAAGTCTGGGCTATATCCTCAAGAAATATTCATTTAACTGCTCATTTGGTTGCTCCGAATAGCAATACAGATCAACTCTATCAAAAGGCCTTAGAAGTTCTAAAACATAATCATAATATTACTGAAATTACGTTACAAATAGAAAATACGAAATGTAATACATTGAACCAACATAAACACTAATTTGGACTTTAGTCTTCATATAGATGTTTTGTGTAACTTTAAAGTATACCCTAAAGTTACAATATGAAAGTTCATGAAATTATGTATCATTTAAATGATTTTTAATCATAAGTAACATGTAACTTTAGTGTTAAAGAATTATAATTTACGAAATTGTTCATTTTTATCCAATTGGGGCGTGAAAAAGTGAAAGGCCAAAAAGTAGGGTATGTCCGGGTAAGTTCTGTCGAGCAAAACACTGGACGTCAACTTGAAGGAATT
>NZ_JBWKMK010000023.1:0-7449 GCF_056431365.1 Acinetobacter seohaensis | reverse complement strand
TTTGCCACATCTGATTTAGTGATTGCCATGGGTTTACTTCCTATTGTGTACTGTACTGTATCGTATTTTAGTACATTACAGTACAGTACACAATCGATATTTTTTATGAATTATGACTAGCTAAAACCCTCTGCAGCTGTTCGCTAATGTTTTCCAATTTAGCAAAAGCCGATAGAAGATGATTTCTATTAGATTAATTGTAAGCGTCCGCTGAACCCCATGCCTATTTTTTAATTCGATTTAGGTTTCCAGCGGTGTGGCAGTAACTCTTCAATTTGGGTCACTTTGTGTGTCGGCAGCCTTTTCAGCACATCACTTAAATAGGCATACGGATCCAAGCCATTCAGCTTTGCTGACTGGATTAACGTCATGATGTTTGCCGCTCGCTGACCACTGCGCAGCGAACCTGCAAACAGCCAGTTCTTGCGCCCCAACGCCCAGGGACGCATCTGATTTTCAATCCAATTATTGCAAATAGGTAGATTGCCATCATCCAGATAGCGGCTTAAAGCTGGCCAACGCTTCAGAGTGTAATTGATGGCCTTGGCGGTGGGAGAACTCGATGGCACTGTCAGATAATGTTGGTTGAGCCATTCATACAGTTGTTGCATCACCGGTTGGCTGTGCTGTTGTCGGTATTCGCGGCGCTGTTCTGCTGTACCATCGGTCTTTTTCCTGAGCTCTGCTTCTATCGCATACAGTTTCTGAATCAGCACTAATGCCTGTTCAGCGACCTGACTTTTCCCGGTCACATGCAGTTCATGAAATTTACGACGTGCATGGGCCATGCAGCCCACCTCAATGACATCGCCTGATTTAAAGCGTGCTTTATAACCACTGTAATCATCACAGACCAGATGGCCCTGCCAGCCATTCAAGAACACTTCAGCATGCTGGCCTGAACGACTATCCTGAAAGTCATAAATCACGGCTTGAATTGGATTATATTGGGTTGTTGCATAGGCCCAGACATAACCTTTCTTCGGTTTTTTATCATTCTCACCCATCCGCATGATGGTGACCGGTGTTTCATCTGCATGCAGCACCCGCTGTTGCAGCACTACCTGTTTTAAGGCATTGGCCAGAGGTTCCAGTTCCACACCGCAGCGACCTATCTGAGAAGCATTGCTTCGCAAGAGATAACGTTGATCTAGAAAGCTCGATTCCCGCCCGCTGATAGATCAGGCGCTGACGGTACAGCGGTAAATGATCGGCATACTTCGATACCAGCACATGGCTGAGCAGTTCAGGTGAAGCAATGCCTTTATCAATCACATAGGCGGGCATCGCTTGCTGAGTCAGAGTGTCACACTGATCACAGACCCATTTGCCACGGACAATGCTGTTCCTTATAGAACTGTGCCGGTCTGAAATGCAGTTTTTCACTGATATCTTCGCCGATATGCCGGAGTTGGCATCCACAAGCACATTGGGTTGATGCAGGTTCATGCTCAATACGAATGGTGTGTAGATGATCGGGCAGCAGTCGACGTTTAGGTTTATTTGCTTTGGCTTTGTGTGTCGCTGCATCGGTTTTATCTGCATTTAGCCGTTCCAGTTCTAGATCAACAGCAGCAATATCTTCTTCAACCGATTCATCCCAGAGATGGATTTGTTTTGCGGTGAGATGTTCGTTTTTACTGCCGAATTTGTGCTGTTTAAATAGTGCGAGTTCATGCTCGTATTTTTGATTGAGAATAGAAAGATGCTGAACTTTGGTATCTAATTGCTGGTTTGATTGTGCTAGAGACTGATGCTGCAGCGCCAACTGTCTGGTAAATTCCAGCAGTTGTTCATGGGTCAGTTGGCTTAAATCAGGCAGCGTATTCATTCAATAATTTATTTTTTCTTCTTCAAAAATTCATTTAAATTTTCTGCAGTAATTCCAGTGAAATTATTTTCTTCTAGAAAAGTCACTACTTCTTCTACAGTTGCACCGAGACTGAAGAGTTCAAGTAAGGTTTTCTTGTGTTGAGTAAGTAACTGATTACGTGTGATCGTCTTTTCATTCATTTTTTCTATATGACGAAAAAGAATATCTTCAAATTTTTTAGAATCATTGACACTATAAATTTTTTGATTTTTCTCAACAATTTTTGAATGCTTTTCTTCTTTTGTCGATACAGTTTCAGAAGTATTTTCTGTTGAGGATGTTAAATTTTTATTAGCTAGATTCTGAATATCAAGTTCTGAAACATTCTGGTCTTGTATCATGTTTTTTCCTAAGAATAAATATATAAGCCAATTTTTCTGAATATATTCTATTACAGAAATGGTAAAACTTGACCCATTTCTAATTTTTGAATTACTGAAAAATGTAACATTTTGCACTCAAAAAAAAATATAAATCATTCATTATTTTCATTAACGTCGTTAATTCACTCACTGACCATGACCACCACTAAAAAAGTACAGGATGGGACG
The DNA here is from genome assembly GCF_056431365.1 of Acinetobacter seohaensis. Classification (NCBI taxonomy): domain Bacteria; kingdom Pseudomonadati; phylum Pseudomonadota; class Gammaproteobacteria; order Moraxellales; family Moraxellaceae; genus Acinetobacter; species Acinetobacter seohaensis. Next base: position 5,025 of record NZ_JBWKMK010000023.1, on the reverse strand, counting down.
ATGTATATCACATCGTCCAGATTCACAAATCTCGAGCTCGCTTCGCTCGGTCTCAATTTGTATAAAGTAGAAAAAAATGAAAGTTAAAGCATCAAGAAATAAGCAGATCATTGTTCGTTTAACTGCAGATGAACATCAGCTCATCAAAGATGCCTGTAAGGCATTACAGATGAATCAATCTGACTACATACGTAAAAAAATTTTAAGTGATGACTACGCTCAATTGATTGATCAACGTGATATTCATACGATCAGAATTCTTGGGGTTGTCCTTCCAAAAATACTGATTGAACTCAAAGGTAAGATGTTGACTCCAGAAGAGTTACCCGACATTACGGCACTCACTTATGAATTAAAAATGGTAGTTCGTCGACTCAATGACGAGGTGCTTAAGAGATGATTACTAAGATCATTCCAAATGCATTAGGCACTTCTGTTGAAGATCGTATCAACGGTTTATCAGACTACATACATAATCCAAATCAAACTCGTATCGACTACCTCAGTGACTATATTACTCAGTTGCATGCTAGCTTTAGTCATGAGCTCATTTCTGAAAAATGTGTTTACTCGAACTCACGTAACTTTCTGGATGACAATATTGAGTATCAAAAAATTGAAATGTCACAAACTGCCAGTTTGAACACAAGGGTGGATGACCCAATTGTTCATATCGTCGGAAGTTTTAAAAAATTTGAAGTCCCAACGACCAAACAATTAGAGGAACAAATCGATATTTTAAGTAAACATCTCAAAGCAGATGACTTACAAATGCAGTATGCATTGCACATTGATACAGACAATGTACACTTCCATTTGATCATTAACCGAATCCATCCTTATAAAAAAAACAATCATAATGAACATCAAGCGGTAGATCTAGGTGATGGTTGGATCTTAAATGCAGTACATCGAGCTGTTGCAGAAATTGAAGCAAAACAAGGCTGGGAACCTGAGCCAAATCCTCTGTTTATCTATAATCATGAAACTGGCCAATGTGAAAAAAACATCAACCACATATCAAATCCTGATGCATTTAAAATCAGTGCAAAGATTCGTGATCAAGAACATCGACATCAACAAAAGAGTCAGTTGCGCAATGACATTGCGACTGCAGGCAACTATCAAGATGACCTTGAAAAAACCATTCAGCCCATTCTAAAAAAGGCGAATAGTTGGCAAGACTGGCATCAACAATTAGCATCTTCAGGAATTTTGTATGAGCGAAAACGTAATGGTAGTATTTTTAAAATAAAAACTGATGATCAACAGTCTCTGACGTTTAAGGCTTCTTTATTTTGCAATAAACAAGTCACTTTAAAGAGCTTGGAAAAGCGTTGGGGGGAGTTTACACCTCATCACGCTGATCAGATCAAAATCTATCAGCCCAAATTGAATACGACAGCTCAGCACACTCCACATGAATCCTCAAAGATCTCTGCTTATCATTTATTCCAGAATGAAGACTTTTTGGTTAAGGAGCTTCATGACGCTTATCTCAAGATGAAATCAACTAAAGATGTTTATAGTCAGAATCGTCGATCAAAGTACCGGGATATCAATTTCGAGAATGAAATTTATAAAAACAATAAATCTTCTTTTTTAAAACAACTTCAGAAAAAATTTCCAGAACAGGCTTCTGATACGATTTATACTCTATTGCATTATCAACATCATACAGATCAACTGACCACCAGAGCTGAAATTAGAAAAGTATTTCTTTCCCAAAATCAAAATTTAAGCCAACAGACCTCTGAAAAGCTATTTGATCAAAATTTTTTGTCTAGAAACTTTGATTCAACCCAAATTACCTCTTATGCTGATTTTTTAAGATTTGTCTCACCCACAAATCCTCTATTGATACAACAACAATTTCTATTCGATCAACGTCAGTCTAAAAATTTTATTTATCAAGAAAACCCAGAAATCAAGACTGCCAAAATTTTGTTTGATTCGAATGATCCTAAAGAGCCCATTGGCATTCAGAATAGATATGGGATTCTGGTCTTTAGTAATTATTCAATCACCCGATTACAGCAATGTTTAAAGAATTTACATCCCGAGCATGAAGTATCAGTTCGAGGATCATCAGATTTTAAAAACTTATTTAAGATGCTGTCCAAACATAAATCCAATGAAATTCAAGATACAAACAAAAGTAGAACTCTGCCTGCTCTCTCAGAATTATCATTAGAGCAACTCCAAATTGCCTTCAAGCAACTCTATCAACATTTTAAAACAACAGGCGAATGCAAAAGCACAGCACTGATCAAAACTGGTTTACTTCTGAACTGTTGTGGCATCAAACTGAGCCAGCTCACATCTATTTTAGCAACATGTATTCAAAAGCATCAATTGCCTCAGCTTAATCAAGACGATCAGAGTATCTTGATACAGAGATTGCATAACCTAATCTATACACAAGCCTCAAAATTAAATAAAAAATATTTCAACTCAAATGACATCGAGCAAACCTGGCAATTATATTTTTCTTTACAACATCAGCCTATGATCAACGAAAAATGCCATACCCTTGTTATAACCAACGATGCTTCGCAACATTTGAAAGACCTAACACTTATACCTAAAAATAAAGTGAACAAATCCTATCAACAGACAGAATCTTTATCTGAACTAGATTACTTACAGATGTTTGAGTTTTACGAATACAGCAGAAAAGCTAAGCTACAAAAACAACAGGAATTAGAGCGGAATAATATCTTCACGAGCCCAAAAGAAACATTGAATGATTCTGATCAAATTTTACAGTCAGCCTACCCTCTTAAAAAATATCGTATCGAATACAGATTTGGAGAAACATTTTATATCGATCAAGAGAAAGTCGCTTTTTTTGAAAGTAAAAAATCTGAAAATATTACTGTACTGAGCCAACAACGTGACCATATTCACGATGCCTTATTATTAGCTAGAGATAAGTTTGGTGTTGTATTGGTCTCTGGTACAGATGACTTTAAAAGACAGGTGCAAGAAATTGCACGTGCAACAAATATAAGAATCGAATTTGACCACCCATTAGTAATAGATCGTCAAGTTGAAAGCTCAGCGAACGACAAGATAGATCACAATATTGTGCACCAAATAAATGAGCACAAGACTGTTATTCCTAATTCGCCTCCAACATCACCAACTATAGAAGATCAAACAGACCTCCTCAATAAAGAGAAATCTACAACATTAGACAAAAATTCTAAGAGTCTAAACCATACAAATGATAGCCTTGATTTTGGTTTCTAATACTCTAGGACTTAAGCACTATCATTTATAGATTCTCTGTGGTAGCAGATGATTTTTATCGAGAATAAAGTCATCAATGAAGTCTTTGATGATTGGTCTAAATAATTTCTTCTGCCAACGATATACATTTTCAAAGATTCCCTCAAACTGGTTCTTTTGTATCTCGACGTAGGCCATCAAGGCTGAAAAAATATGATTCAAAATCAGTTTAGATCGTCTTACTTGAAACTTTTCAATATGACAAACCTGTTTAATCACTCGGTGATATTGTTCTATTGTAAGCGTCCGCTGAATCCCATGCCTATTTTTTAATTTGAGTTGGATTTCCAGCGATGTGGCAGTAATTCTTCTATTTGGGTCGCTTTATGTGTCGGCAGCCTTTTCAGCACATCACTNATAATCAAAATACTCTTTTGATATACCGTTGAACTTTGCTAGCCTTCTTTTACAAAAGCTCCAGAATGATTCTATTCCATTTATATGACATTGTCCTCTGGCAAATTCATTCGCTCCATGATTTACTCTAAAATGCTTTGAGTAACCAACATCTACCAAACCATTGTATCCACGCCAACCATCACTATAAATTACAGTTTCAAGTGCAACTTTACCTAAGATAACTTGTTGTAATGTAGTCTTTTTACAATCAGGGACTATTTCTATATAAACTCGACCATTCCTTTCAAATATTCCAAATACAGGTTGTTTTAAAGTACCTCGACCTCGCTTCAATTTCCCATGAAAACCACGTTGTCTTTTTGCTCCAAAATAGCTCTCATCAACTTCAATAGAACCTACAAACTTTGCTCTTAAATCTGTTTGATGATCGTAGATTGCTTCTCTAAAAAGCATGTACCAATAGTTGATGGTATTACGGTTCAAGTTAAGCAATAAGGCTATTTTAGAAGCAGGAATATCAATGCAAAAGCACTGAATAATTTTTTTAATCTTATAGTGACTTAATTTACTGTTTTCTATCATGATTCTAGACTAACATATCTATTCTGCTAGTCTAGAGCCAAAAGATTATTACTGCCCATTAAAATCTAACCGTAAAGTTGACGATTCAAAAGGAGTAAACCCTTACAAAGCAGTCAACGAATTAACTTGGACTGACCAAGAGCAACAAAATGGCAAACTGATTAAAATACATGCCTTTCCTAAAGATTACAAAGTGCAACTGTTCCGAGTAGTGGTTAATGAAAACCGCACGGACTGGATTGTCACCAATGACACCACTCAGGATTCATCAGATGGCACACGATTGGTGTGTGCCATCCGCTGGAAGATTGAGCAGTTTCACCGAGAACTTAAACAACTCACTGGTATTGAAGCTAATCAGTGTCGTAAGGCTCGTATTCAGCGGAATCATATTTGTTGTTGTATGCTGGTTTGGCTGCAGTTAGCCAGACAGGCTAAACGGTTAAAACAATCTTTATATCAGGTTAAAAAGGGTTTACTCAGTGATTATTTGCGTGAGCAGTTACGCTCGCCTTCGGTCGTCTTTGCGTAAGTCCTAAAGATAATAATTTATTTCTGAATTAAAAAACTAGTCAGATAAACTTTTGGATAGTGACAACATTAAAGAAGAATATAGATTTTGGATGTTTAATTAGTTTCTCTTCTGTTTCCATACAAATATTACTCTGTACACGACAAATTTCACAGAACCCTTATCCTATCAGGATTCTGCTTTCTTAAAATTGCCAAAATTTCCTTAAACTCTTCTTTTTTCCCAAAACCAATTAAACGCTGAATCGCCATTTGAAC